>JAZBOI010000226.1:0-9582 GCA_036351095.1 Bacteroidales bacterium
CATTTTTCTCACAATCATAAGGACAGCACCGGCTGCAAGCACCAGCAGTAATGGTCCGAGTGTATTGACCAGCTGCCAGAAGAGCCTGCTTTCCCTTGTCCTGTCCCTGTCGAGCAAACGCACCTTCAATTCCCTCGATCGCAGGCTCAGCAATCCCTTATCATCCACAAGGTAATTCAGGCAATTAATGATGAAGTCCTTATTCCCGAAAGTCTGCCCCGAGTACCTGTCGACACCGAGTGCCTGAGGGCTGACCCTGTTACCCACGATACTCACCTCGTTCCTTATTATATCACCATCGGCAACGACGATCATCCTGGTATCTTTGCTTTTGCTTTTAAAATCAATGTCCCGTGAAGAAAGCATCCTGTTGGCATAGAGCGAGCTGAAGCGCCCTTCAAGAAGCACGGCTGCCGGTATGAATGATTCTGTAAAAGCTTCTTCAGGAGGCGTATTCTTATAGTCATCCAGCCTGATCAGCATGGGAGGATTAACTGTCCTGCTGTTCCTGGAGCTGGCGAGCAGAATTTCCTTACTGACATCCGGATCCTGCCCCACGGTATCCACTGAATTAACAAACTCTGATTTCACCTTGTTAATATTTCTCGTTACGGGCATCCTGGAATTTGTCTGCAGCAAAGGGTAATATATCCACGGCACAGGTATTATCTGCCTTGAACCCCTTATCGTTGAACTCAGGGGTATTATCAGGCAGTCAGTATCCTGTATCAGAACCGGGTTTATTCGCACTCCATATTTAAAAAGCTGGTCCTCAATATTCAAAGGTTTATACAATGCCACTGTACCACCCACAGCCAGGCTGTCGGTATTCACCATAACCTCGTCAATGAGCCAGAGCACTTTACCACCGTTCATAATATACTGGTCTATAACCAGCTTGTCCTCTTCACTGAACTCAAGGGTAGGTTTGGCGATAATGATTGCCGAATAGTCATCCAGTATTCCGGGCATACCGTTTATTGCACCCCTGTCAACTGTAAAATACCTCGCCATTTCAAGGGTTATATCTGCCAGCTCCATCTCGTCAAGTTCACCATGACCCTCAATAAAAGCCACTTTATGAACGGTATCGGAAGCAAGTGTGGATATTGCCTGTATTAATTCATATTCAAGACCCTCAACAGAATTTGACAGGTTGACCTCCGGCGGCAGGGAAGGATTGTTTTTCAGGAAATTAACAGGCACTTCAACGGTATTATAATTCAGGATCATTCCCGGGAATATCATCTTCTCGCTCCTTCCTCCCTCTTCGTCATTATCAAAAACCGTTACCGGCAAAAGTCCTTTATCTATAAGCGATAATTGCCGCCTGTTCCTCTCCTCCTCATTTTCAGCTCCTGAAGGATTGATAAACTGGTAATCCACTTTCCTCCCTGAGAACACCCGGAATTCCTCAAGTGTTGAACGCACTGACCGTCTCAGTTTCTTAAAGGCAATGGGCATCTCACCATCCAGGTATACCTGGAAGAATACATCATTCTCCAGCTCTGAAAGAATCTCTTTCGTCTGGTCTGACAGGGTGTACCTCTTATCCGAGGTAAGATCGATCCTGAAAGAAATAAAAGAAGACATGAAGGCCAGTAATACAAGTATAATCACCATGCCGGCATAGCTGCTTATCCTGCCGGTGGGACGCTTTGCGCGCGGCACGTCGCTGCCCTTCTTCCATCTGCGTGCTGACAATGCCAGCCTTGAAGCTTCCGTAAAGATCAGCACCGTAACGACGAAATAGCTAATATCCCTCAGGTCAATAACACCGCGGCTCATTGATTTATAATGCTCGTTTATCCCAAGCATAATGATAAACTCATCAAGCTTTTTCAATCCTGGGAGCAGGGCAAAAGAATCAAAGCCCGCAAAAAGAATAAAGCCCATTATTACCGATATGATAAAAGCCACCACCTGGTTTGAACTGAGTGTGCTGGCGAATATTCCTATGGATGCATATATTGCAGCAAGGAAGAACAAACCCAGGCTTGCCCCAAGTGTGCCCCCACTGTCTATATTGCCCGGGGGGTCTCCCAGTATGCTCACAGAAAAATAATATATTATACATGGAAGAAGGGAGAGCAGTACAAGTGTGACAGATGCAAGGTATTTCCCGTATATTATATGTCCCTCGCTTAAGGGTCTTGAAAGAAGCAATTCCATAGTCCCGCTGCGCTTTTCTTCAGCTACCATACGCATGGTAACAGCCGGTACCAGGAAAAGAAACACCCACGGACTTATGATAAAAAGTGGTTCAAGGCTTGCGTAAGAACTGTTTAGGATATTCCATTCACCAGGTAATATCCACATAAACAAACTGTTAATGAGCAGGTAGACAAAAATTACGATATAGCCCGTCATACCTGTAAAAAAACTGCTTATTTCCCTCCTGTATATAGCAAGCATACAATTTCCCAATTTGACAACAAATGTACTTAAAAAGCGCTATTTATCTGAACTGATGCTTTAACATCTTTTATATCAATTATCACCAGGTCCTGAAAATAGAAAGCCAGGATTTCTTCCATAAGGAATCCCCTTTCCGACATGACCCTTGCACCCTCCTGGCACAGACCTACACCGTGCCCGTAGCCCCTGCCACTAAGAATAATACTACTATCCCTTATGGCAGCTGAAAAAAATGTTGAACGCAGAGCCCAGTCTTCTCTTATGTTAACGAGCGGATATGAAAAACTGCCTGCCCTGTAATCCTTTTTCCTGCCAGGCTGATCATAGTTCAGGTCACTTTCATTAACATGCCGGTAACCATGCTCACCCAGGTAGGCGATCCATTCATCCATGGCAATTTCCTTTGTCCAGGTGGCATTTCTTGAGTAACGGCAATACGGATCTATAACACCCCGGAGATGGTTCATGCCTGTTAACCACACATAAGCAGACGATTGTGTTGCCCCGCCACAGTTTGAATGAAAAGGAGTGAAAACAAGAAGGCTGTCGGGGTTCACCAGCACACGGTTCCTTGTAGCATTAACAGCTTCATATATAAGGGGCACGTCCGACATGCCGTGGTAAGCCTGGCAATGCACCCTGTCACAAAGATCATAACCATCACGCTTATGCCTTCCGATATTCATGTAAAGGTAGGTTCTGGCCAGCATGGCCTGGGCTTTATAAAACTCAATGTGTCCGACGGGTCCGGCCTCCGTCCTGACCACACCTGCCAGGTAGTTTTCTTCATCAACGCTATTGATTGCCAGCAATGCCCTTATATCCGGGATAACCGTCAGATCCCCGTAATATACCCTCGCAGCTTGCCCCCTGATATTATTCCTGACCGAGAAACAGCCTGCTTTATCATCTGATTCAATCAAGACTGAATCAGAGAGTAAGGAATTAGCTCCAGGGATGCTCACCAGCACTTTGTTGCCTGCTTTTACGAGCAGAATATTATCGTCTTTAGCAGGATAATAATACTGGCCGTCGGCCAGCATCCTGTAGCTGCCCTCGCGGATATTAACCGTCAGTGAGAGGGGCCGGTCAAGCCCCAGCAAAGCTACTCTTATCTCAGCATCAAGGGGGATAATTACAATAAATGAGAGCATCAGCGACAGGACGATCCGGCTCTTGCAGCTAATTAACATTATTGATCAGTTTAAGCGAGTGATACATATCATTTGCTATTCTTGCTGATGCTCCTTTTCCTGACAGTCTCTTCCTGAGTCTTGCATAATTACCCAGCATTATTTCCCTCTTCCAGCCGCCCGGGAGGATGCTGTTCAACTCTGAAACAAGGTTCTTTTCATTAAGATCATTCTGAATAAGCTCCCTTACTATCTCCTTATCCATTATTAGGTTGACAAGTGAGATAAATCTTATTTTTACCAGTGTTCGTGCCAGGGTGTAGGTCAGCCAGCTTGTCCTGTAACATACCACCTGTGGTATTCCTGCAATTGCTGTTTCAAGAGTTGCCGTACCTGAAGTGACCAGTGCAGCATCGGAATTCATGAGCAGGCTGTAGGTGTCATCATATATTATTTTTATGTTGCTGCCGGCCAGTATGCTATCATAAAGACTCCGGTCAACGGTACTGACAGCTGCCACAATGAACTGGTAATCGGGGTAGCACATCTCCATGCGCGCCATAAGGGGAAGGATTTTCTTTACCTCCTGCACCCTGCTGCCCGCAAGCAATGAAATAACAGGCCTATCGGGCAGATTATTCTCAGCTATGAACCTGTCTTTCGGGGCTGACTCCTGTATTCCTTTCCGTACTGTTTCAACAAGGGGATTGCCAAAATAATGAACCCTGTAATCATATTTTTCATAAAATTCCTTTTCAAAAGGGAAAATTACATACATCCGGTTCACGTATTTCCTGATTTTTTTAACCCTTGATTTTTTCCATGCCCATACCTTGGGACTTATGTAGTAATAAACATTAATATTTGTGTTTCTGAGATGCCTGGCTATCCTCATATTAAAGCCGGGGTAATCTATCAGTATTACCAGGTCCGGATTATAGTCGAGTATTTGCTGCCTGCATTTCTTTAGGTTCCTGAATATCTTTCCAATATTTACCAGCACTTCCCAGATACCCATCACTGCCAGTTCGCGGTAATGAACAAGGAGCTTCCCTCCTGCTTTCTCCATCCTGTTACCGCCCCAGCAGCATATGTTTGCCCCGGGGTCAACCTTCAGCAGTTCCGCTATCAGGTTTGACCCATGCAGATCGCCGCTTGCTTCGCCTGCTATAATGAAATATTTCACTGTTGTCTGCTTCGAATGAAAATATTTATAACCAGGCACCCTGTCACAATAACTTTATTGCCAGCACTGCCAGTGCCCACAGGAGGGTTATGCCAACTACTCCCCTGGAGCTTCTCAGTTTATCAAAACGATTAAATAAAAGAAATATTACCAGGTTCGACAACACGGACAGGCTTACTATATGAGTAAGCACATTCTTCCTGGCAATACTCACGGCATATTCTTTAAGTGAAAGATCGTCACCTGAAAACAGGTAAATAAAAACAAAAACAATCACCGGCAGCAATAGTCCTGCAAGGAAGCCTGTAAGAAAGTGATTTTGAAGCTGGCTTTTACCCATTATTAATCTGCTTTCTCAGGTCATCAATAAAAGAGTGAGCTGTCATGTCAACGGACACCGGCACCACAGACACGTGGTTATTTGACAGGGCCCATTCGTCAGTATCGGTGGAATCGGGCTCATGATTCTGAAAGATACCTGTCAGCCAGTAGTAAGTCTTACCCATAGGATCTTTCCTCTTCTCAAATTCCTCGCGCCAGTTGCCCCTGGCCTGCCTGCATACCATGATGCCCTTAATCTCATTGCTCTTGCATGAGGGTATATTAACATTAAGGCATACACCCGAGGGCAGTTTATTTTTCTCAAGGTTCTTCATTATTTCCCTCACATATTTTTTGGAGGAGCTAAAATCAGCTTTTGCGGAATAGTCGTTCAGTGAGAAACCCACAGAATCAATTCCATACAGGCAGCCTTCTATTGCAGCTGCCATAGTGCCTGAATAAATGACACTGACAGAAGCATTTGATCCATGGTTGATACCCGATACAACCCAGTCAGGCTTTCTTTCAAGCAACTGGTTAACGGCAATTTTAACACCATCTGTGGGTGTGCCGCTGCAGGCGTACACCCTTTTAGTTTCCGTCTCCTGGAGCAGTTTTACCCTTATGGGCATTTTAACGGTAAGAGCCTGTGACATGCCCGAACGGCTCTCAGTAGTTGATATAACAACCACCTTACCAAATTCCTGCATTACTTCAATAAGTGTATTAAGCCCTTCAGCATATAAGCCGTCATCATTTGTAAGCAATATCAGCCTGTCATTCGTATCAACCTTCATATCATTAAAAAACCTTTTTTTGCAAAATATATCAAAATAACAAAGAAGATACAAAGATAGCTAAATACAATAAGTTAAATAAAGTAATTTTTCAAACCGATACTTTTTTAAAAATCCTTACTTTTGCCAGAGCCAGGGTGATGGCAATTAATTATTGTTTATTTTCTTTTACGCATGAAGATTTCATATAACTGGATACGCGAATACCTTAAAACAGATAAGCGAGCTGAAGAACTAAACCCCATTCTCACAAGTATAGGACTGGAAGTTGAGGCTATGGAAGACTGGATGTCCGTTAAGGGTGGTTTAAAAGGAGTGGTGAGCGGCCAGGTTAAAACATGCAGCAAACATCCGGGTGCGGATAAATTATTTGTTACCACGGTAGATACCGGCACAGGTGAAAAACTGAGGATAGTCTGTGGGGCTCCCAATGTCAGGGAAGGTCAGAAAGTTCTTGTGGCCACCCCGGGATCAGTCCTGGATTACAGGGGCAAGGCCATAGAGATAAAAAGATCCAAAATAAGGGGGGAAATTTCGGAAGGTATGATATGTGCTGAAGACGAGCTCGGGCTGGGTGATTCGCACGAGGGCATAATGGTCCTGCCTGATGATACCCCGCCTGGTATACCGGCACATGAGCTCTTCCCCGTTGAATATGATACTGTATATGAAATCGGGCTTACACCAAACAGGATAGACAGTGGTTCCCATTTCGGGGTGGCGCGCGATCTGAATGCCTACTTTAACCTGTTCAAAGCCTCGCGTGTCTCACTGCCTGACGTCGATTCTTTCAGGACAGATAATAATTCCAGGCCAATACCTGTTACGGTGGAAAATGAAACTGATTGTATCAGATATTCAGGCCTGACCATTAGCGGTGCCGATGTAAGAGAATCACCCCTGTGGCTACAGAACCGGCTAAGGGCAATCGGTCTCACCCCACTGAATAATGTTGTGGATATCACCAATTATGTGCTGCATGAATCTGGGCAGCCTCTTCATGCTTTTGATGCTGATAAGATAGCGGGCAACAGGGTCATCGTTAAAAATCTGCCGGATAAGACAAGCTTCACCACACTTGATAATGAAGAAAGGGAACTGTCAGGGAATGACCTGATGATCTGTGACGAAGAGAAAGGTCTTTGTATAGCCGGTGTCTACGGGGGCAAAGGATCAGGTGTGACAGCCAAAACAGCCAATATCTTCCTGGAAAGTGCCTGTTTCAATCCCATAGCAATAAGAAAAACAGCTCGCCGGCATGACCTTCATACGGATGCTTCTTTCAGGTTTGAAAGAGGATCCGATCCCAATATAACCATCTGGGCCCTTAAGAGGGCAGCCCTGCTGATTAAAGAACTGGCAGGCGGAAAAATAAGCTCTGAAATAGTTGACGTGTACCCCAATAAAGTAGACGGGCCGGTTGTTGAGTTGAGCTTCAGCAATATCACCAGGCTTGCGGGAAAGGAGATAGACAAAAGGGATATAAAGAAGATACTTGCTTCGCTTGACATTGAGATCAGCGAAGAAGGTGGTGACATCCTTAGCTGCAAAGTGCCTACCTACAGGGTTGATGTTACCAGGGAAGCAGATATTATAGAAGAAATTTTGCGCATATACGGATATAACAATATTGAGTTCACGAATAAAGTTAATTCAACCCTCAGTTTCTTTGATAAGCCCAACAAGGAAAAAGTTATAAATACCGTTTCGGATATGCTGTCAGGAGCCGGCTTCACTGAAATAATGTCAAATTCACTCAACCCATCCGCATGGTACCGTGAAAGCCCTGATTTTGATAACAGGAAATTGCTTATACTGGCCAATCCGCTGAGCAGCGACCTCGATTGTATGAGGCAATCATTATTATATGGGGGACTGAGTGCAATATCAAGAAATATAAACAGGCAGAACCCCGACCTCAGATTTTACGAATTCGGTATATGCTATTTTAAAAAGGAAAAAGAGAATCCGGGAAAAACAGTTGAGAATTACCACGAGGAGCTTTCCCTTGACCTGTTCATAACAGGCAACAAAAAGCCTGAAAACTGGAATGTACAGGGCGAAAAAACAGATTTCTACAGTATCAAATCCATTATTGAAATCATACTCAGGAAACTGGGTTTTGACCTGGATGCCATGTCTTTAAAAGAAAGGAAGCAGGACTATTATTCGGAAGGACTTGAAATGAGTATTAAGGGCGACGATCTCGTACACTTCGGGAAGATAAGCAGGCATTACCTTGACAGACAGGATGTAAAACAGGATGTTTACTATGGTCATATTAAGTTTGACAGGGTGCTGGAAAAACTGAAAGAACACAGCATTTACTTCAGTGAATTGCCAAAATACCCTTCAGTAAGAAGAGACCTGGCTTTACTGGTTGACAGAAGTGTCAGTTTCGAGCAGATAAGGAGCATAGCCTATAAGACAGAAAAAAATCTTTTAAGGGAGGTAGGATTGTTCGACGTTTATGAAAGTGAGAACCTGGGAAAAAACAAAAAATCATACGCTGTGAGCTTCATCCTCAGGGATAACAAGAGAACACTGACCGATAAGATAATAGATAAGGTTATGGCAAAGCTGATTAAGGCATTTGAAACGGAAAGCGGTGCACAGATCAGGTAGAAAATCTGCATATGAATTCATTGCTAAAAAGGATCAGTAACTATTTTTCCCTGGTAAGATTCAGCCACACAATATTCGCCATGCCCTTTGCTCTCCTGGGGTTTTTCACTGCCGTGAGAACAGGCGGTAATGAATTCACATGGCCTTTGTTTATCCTGGTTTTGCTGTGTATGGTTTTTGCCAGGAACGCAGCAATGGGCTTCAACAGGTATGCCGACCATAAATTTGATAAGCTTAATCCACGTACTGCCCTGAGGGAGATACCTGCCGGAAAGATCAGTCCCCGTGCAGCCCTTGTTTTTGTAATAGCCAACTCCATCCTTTTCTTTCTTTCTGCCGCCTTCATAAACCGCCTGACAATGTTCCTGTCGCCCCTTGCCCTCTTAGTAATACTGGGATACAGTATGACCAAGCGTTTCACTTCTTTCAGCCACCTTTTTCTGGGGCTGGCACTGGGCCTTGCTCCCCTGGGAGCATATATATCTGTCACCGGCCGTTTTGACATCCTGCCTGTATTTTACGGGCTTATCGTATTATTCTGGGTTTCAGGTTTTGATATCATTTACTCACTGCAGGATTCAACATTTGACAGAGACAGGGGTCTACTCTCCATACCTGTTAAGCTGGGTAATAGACAGTCACTTATACTATCAGCTTTTCTCCACCTCCTGTCCCTTGCCTTTGTTGTACTTTCGGGCCTGGTAACACCCCGGGGCATCCTCTACTGGCTGGGAGCACTGGTTTTTACACTTATGCTCATATATGAACATATTATTATCAAACCGGGTGATAACTCAAGTATTCTTAAGGCCTTCGGAACAATAAACAGCTATGCAGGGGTAAGCTTCTGTGCCTTTGCCATAGCCGACCTGTATATCAGGCTGCCCCTGTGAACCCTCTGGCACCAGTAGCAGAAGAGGAAGAAAATGCAAACGGTTTGTGCCGGCGGGACCACTTCATCTGCGTAAAGGAGGCGAGTATAGATGGGACAGCTTCATCCGTGTTAAGGCAGCGAGTATCGGCGGACCCGCAGCGACCATCTCAGAACCTGAATATCAAGGATATACCTATCAGTTCCTTGAACTGGATTTTTGGCACTTTC
>JAZBOI010000227.1:0-12858 GCA_036351095.1 Bacteroidales bacterium
CCACCGACAAGCTGTCTGATATTAGCCCTTACGGTAACCCTTGCCTTGGCTATGAGCTGTATACCGTCCTTGGCCACGGCGGTCACCGGGGGTGTATCAATCACTTTTGGGTTCACCGACATCTGTACAGCCTCGAACACATCCCTGCCTGCCAGGTCGATAGCTGTAGCCATATTAAAAGGAAGGTCGATATTTGCTTTTGCAGCTGACACGAGGGCATGTACCACCTGTGCCACCCTTCCTCCGGCGAGGTAGTGTGCTTCCAGGTCATCCCTGTTCAGCTTAATTCCCGCCTTATCTCCTTCAATCATAGCCACCACGATCACCGAGGGCGGCACTTTACGCCAGCGCATAAAAATAAGTTGCAGGAGGGATATCCTCACGCCTGACACAAGAGCCTGGAACCATAATCCTATGGGGATAAGGTAGAGCAGCAGCCAGAGAAGGATTATTACACCTACAATAATCACTACATACATCGCAATTGGATTCATATTATTCTTTCTTTATTGGTTTGACAATAATTTTATTTGATTCGATCTTCACAATCTCCACATCGGTATTCTGGGGTATCAGTTCATCCAGTGCCTTTGCCTCGTAATATTCGTCTCCCACCATTACTTTACCCATGGGATTAAGCCTGGTGATGGTCCTGCCCTTATCCCCTGTTTTTATCCTGCCCTCTTCCATCCTGACAAAATCAACTTTTCCGTCGATGGCCTTATCGAGCATTAGCTTTTTCCAGGTACCGGCCTTAAGCATAAAAACTACAGTCAGGCCTATAAGAAGTGCTGTAGATATCAGCACTATAAGGCCTGTTGTAGGTCCTTCATAAAAAAAAGCCATTACCACCCCTGCAACAATGCTTATGGCTCCCCCTATTCCGGCAATGGTTATTCCCGGCACTATAAGGAACTCCACCAGGAAAAGAAGAATTCCAAGGATTACAAGAAAGATTATTATACCGAGCGATCCCATTTTCCAGATTATTTTATTTCACAGCTGAGGTTCCGGTCGAGAAGTCCTGTCCTCATCGATAATAATATTTTTCTCATGCCTGTCTTTATCTCACAGCTTCCCCTGTGATGAGCTATCATGGCGCACTGTTCTGCCTGTACGGGATCGTGACCGCAAATTTCGACCAGCGACTCAATAACATGCTCAAAGGTGTTATAGTCATCATTGAACAGTATAAGTGTATGCACTGAAGTGCCCCGGACTTCTCCCTTATGCGGGATTGGCTTTTCTTTCATTTCAATTTACTTAGAACTGTTTAGGCTTTTTTATCATTTCTCAAAATACAAGTCAAAAAGCTGTTTAGCCGTTTCAAGGGGAATTTCCTTTCTCCCGAGGTAAGCTACTACCTTTGCGCCCTCCATACCGTTCCTGTAAAGCAGGTCTGCATATGACTCAGCACTTTCAAAAGTAAGAAATTTTCCTATTAAATACACATACTCATTATCGTCAGTTTCAAAAATATCATAGGACCTCTTATCGGCAAGCCTCTCCAGCAGGTCCAGTTCATCCTCCTCAACTTTCTCTTTAACCTTCATAACCTGCACCCTGTATAGCAGTGTGGGCGGTTCAGCTTCCTCAACAAGAGGTTCAATTATGGTATCATTACTGAAGAGGCTTATGTGAGACCACTGTTTCTCCAGCTGTTCAGCTTTCTCCATACTTATCCTGGCACCATCCATAAGGGCAATTATGAAAGCATCGCTGAATTTATTCTTTTTGACTTTGACAAGGGCTTTTTCCGCTTCCTCTTTTGTCCTGAACAGACCGGTATAATAAAAATTGACATCTGACCCTTCAGCCCTGTAGATACTTAAGGGACCCATACCTCCGAAAAAGGATGGTTCCTGCGGATTTCTGAAAGCAGCCAGTTGTATCCTGTAAACCAATCCCTCCGGCAGTTCGGGGTTGACCGGTATTTCTTCCTGCTCGTATTGTTCGCTGAATAAAGAAAGTACAGGTTCCGGGCGCCGGGCTGTAACATCCGGCTGAACAGTTTTTAAATCCGGGTCAGCAGCCTGTATGCTGTCTGTTTCTCTTTCCTGCAGGACCTGCTGCTGTTCCTGCACCTTATCACTTTCCTGCTTACCTGTCTCTCCTTCTTCCAAAGCAGCATCTGCTTTATTGTTTTGAAGTTCTTCTGTGAGGATATCATCATTTTCGTGCGACACCAGTCTTGCAGCCTCCCTGTATTTCTGGTCAGCCATCCTCTGGTATTCAAACCCTGCCTGCTCAAGAGAAAGTATTTTTGCCCTGAGAGTCTGCCTGTCCGACTCAGCAGTTTCGGTGAGACTCTGCCTGTACCTGTCGGCCAGCCTGTGAACTGAATCAGCCCGGAACTGGTACTCAAGTGCTTCTTTTGCCAGCTTTTCATAAGCCCTGCCCGGTGACTGCCCGGGAACCTCATCGGGCTGTTCATCCTGCTGTCCGGCCTGCTTATCAGCCTGCTGATCTGCCTGTTGTCCGACCTGCTGTTCTGCTTCTTTAACTGCTTCCTTCCCGGCTTGCTGTTCCCCTTGTTGGTCTCCCACAGCACCCGTATCCCTGGCACCTCGCTCATCTCCTGTGACAGCACCTTCTCTTTCTTTGCTTTCGGCAATCAGTGCATCGATATTCAGTTCCCTGATTTCCTTTCTTCGCGCAAGGTCACTGAAAGACATATATGCCTCGATGGCAAGATCATAATCCCCATTAAGCTGATATGCCCTTCCAAGGTAGTACAAAGCATCAGAGGGTACTGTCCTGATTGAGGATGAATTGTTTATTGCTTCTTTCAGCAGTTTTATTGCCTGTGCCGGTTCCTGTTCCATGTTTACGAAACAGGCAGCCGTATGGTATTTATACAGGGGATCGGCCCTGTAGTTTTCCGATAGAGCCTTATAGTGTTTGAGTGCAGTGCTATAGTCCCCGCTGTTAAAGGCCCTTTCTGCCAGGTCCCTGTCGGGAACAAATCCCGGTTCCTGGCCAGGGGCCTTCATACAGGAAATAATCATCACCATAAGCAAGGCCGTGAATAATTTCCGCGCCTGTATTTTTAAGTCTTTCAGTCCCATAATTGTTGTTAATAACAATTATAATTTTTGTTTCAATATACGATTCAAACTTCGTAAATTTACATTTAATAAAAAAATAATACGAAATATGACAGAACTTAAAGCAGGCCAGGAGGCTCCTTTTTTTCAGGGCAAAGATCAAAACGGCAATAAAATAAGCCTTGATGATTACAGGGGCAAAAAACTGGTACTATATTTTTACCCGAAGGATAATACTCCCGGGTGCACGAATGAGGCATGTAACCTGAGGGATAATTACGATGAGCTTATTGAAAGGGGTTTTGCCGTTGTAGGCATCAGTCCCGACTCGGAAAAATCTCACCAGAAATTTGCAGGCAAGCATAATCTTCCTTTTCCCCTGATATCCGATACCGAAAAGAAAATAATGTCTGACTACGGGGCATGGGGTAACAAGAAGATGTACGGCAGGTCATTCCTGGGTGTTTTGCGCACAACTTTCATCATCAATGAAGAAGGTATCATAGAGGATGTAATAAAGAAGGTGGATACCAAAAATCACGCTGAACAGATATACAAGCTATACAAATAATAAAACATAACAAGCTAAGCCTAATAGTATGAGTAAAGAAAAAAAAGAGATAAACAAGGATAAGCTCAAAGCCCTGGAGATCACAATTGGTAAGATAGAAAAAGATTTCGGCAAAGGAACAATAATGAAACTTGGAGACCAGGCGGTTCAGGACGTAAGGTCTATCAGCACCGGGTCGATCGGGCTGGATATGGCACTGGGCATAGGAGGTATTCCCAGGGGCCGTGTAACCGAAATCTACGGGCCTGAGGCTTCAGGTAAAACAACGCTCGCAATACAGGCTATTGCTGAAGCCCAGAAAGTAGGTGGTGTGGCAGCTATTGTTGATGCAGAGCATGCCTTTGACCGCTTCTATGCAGAAAAACTTGGAGTAGACATCGACAACCTGCTTATTTCCCAACCTGATAACGGGGAGCAGGCACTGGAAATTGCCGATCACCTGATCCGTTCAGGGGCGCTTGATATCGTTGTTATTGATTCGGTGGCTGCCCTTACACCAAAAGCAGAAATCGAAGGTGAGATGGGTGACTCCAGGATGGGCCTGCAGGCACGTCTCATGTCACAGGCCCTGCGTAAGCTGACTGCCAATATCAGCAAAACACATACCTGCTGCATCTTTATTAACCAGCTCAGGGAAAAGATAGGCGTTATGTTCGGCAATCCCGAAACAACAACAGGAGGAAATGCCCTTAAATTCTATGCCTCTGTTAGGCTTGACATACGAAGGATAAGCCAGATAAAAGAAGGCGAAGATGTGATAGGCAGCCGAACAAGGGTGAAGGTGGTTAAAAATAAACTGGCCCCGCCTTTCCGTAAAGCTGAATTTGATATAATGTACGGACAGGGAATAAGCCGTACAGGTGAAATAATTGATATGGGGATCGAACATAATATACTTAACAAGAGCGGATCATGGTTCAGCTATGGTGATACAAAACTCGGACAGGGAAGGGAAGCTGTGAAACAGATATTACTCGATAACCCCGAGCTCTTTGATGAACTGAGCCTGAAAATTAAGGAAGCACTTAAACCCAAAAATTAAGATATGAAGCGTTTTTTTATTTTTGCTGCACCGGTACTCCTGGTGCTGGCTATCTATTCCTGTCAGACAACTGAACAGGAGGAACAGACTGCTTTTAACCTCCAGCTTAGTGAAGAGGAGAAGGAAGCAGGGGTAATGAGCCCTGAAATATTATGGAAGTTCCGCAGGATGGGAAGCATCTCCCCTTCGCCCGACGGCCTGACGGTACTCTTTACGCTTACTGATTATAACCTGGCCGACGAAGCCAGGAGAACAAATATCTTTTCCATACCATCAGCCGGTGGTGAAGCAAAACAACTTACAGAAGATGGAGCCGGTTCACCCTCGTGGATAATGAATGGTGAGAAGATAGCATATACATGTGCGGGAGCACTGTGGACAATGGATCCGGATGGCACGAAGAAGAAAAAAGTGGAGAACCTGGAAGACTTCGAGAATTATTCCGTCGCACCGGGAGGTGATATGATCTATTTCACCCGCAGGGTCAAACTTGACCTGACAGCCAACGAGAAGCATGATATGCCACTTGCCAATGTGAGGATCATTGATGACCTTATGTTCAGGCACTGGGATTACTGGCATGATTATTCCTACAGCCATATTTTTACTGCCTTTTTTGATGGTGAGTCAGTCACAGGGATAAAAGATATAATGGACGGTCAGAAGTTCGAATCGCCTACCTCCCCCTGGTTCGACGGTAGTGAGATCAGCTGGAGTCCCGACGGCAAGAAGATAGCTTACACCTGTAAAAAGCTGAGAGGCAAGGAAGAGGCTCTGAGCACCAACACTGATATCTTTATATATGATATAGACAGTGAAACAACGATCAATCTAAGCGAAGCAAACATGGGCTTCGACCATTATCCTGTTTTTTCTCCCGACGGATCAAAAATTGCATGGCAGAGCCAGGAAGAAGAAGGTTATGAATCGGATCTTGAACGCCTTTTTATTTATGATTTCTCCAGCGCTTCACTATCATGGCCTTCCGAAGGATGGGACTATAATATAGAGAATATAAGGTGGGCACCCGGTGGCGCAACAATATATTTTTCCAGTCCTTACCGGGGCAGCACCCAGATATTCAGTATTGACCCTTCATCCGGAGAAATAAACCAGGTCAGCACCGGAAAGTATGATTTCAGTCCTGTTGCCGTGTTCGAAGAATCAATCATTGCCGGTGTCCAGTCAATGTCGATGCCCACCGAGATAGCCACCCTTTCGCTGGCGACAGGCGAGAGCGAGATTGTAAGCAGTGTGAACAGTCATATACTGGATCATATCATGATGGGCGAGACCGAAGAACGATATATTAAAACAGCTGATGGCAAAGATCTGCAGATGTGGATTATCTATCCTCCCGGATTTGATCCTTCAAAAAAATATCCGGCCCTGCTGTATTGCAAAGGTGGTCCGCAGGGACCCCTGGGACAGAGCTGGTCGTATCGCTGGAACTACCAGATGATGGCAGCAAACGGTTACATAGTGGTTGCTCCTAACAGGAGGGGTAATTCAGGATTCGGATCAGAATGGCGCGAACAGATATCAGGTGACTATGGCGGGAAAAATATGCAGGACTATCTTGATGCCATTGATTTTATGGCCGCCGAGCCCTTTGTTGACGAAGAAAGGCTGGGAGCCGTGGGAGCAAGCTATGGCGGTTATTCTGTGTTCTACCTCGCCGGCATACATGAAGGAAGGTTCAAAGCCCTCATATCCCACTGCGGGATGTTCAATATAGAAAGCTGGTATGGTTCAACGGAAGAATTATGGTTCCCTAATAAGGATATAGGAGGACCTTACTGGGAAAAACCCAGGCCTGCAGGATACAGCTACTCCCCTCACCTGAATGTTGATAAATGGACTGCTCCCATTATGATCATTGTGGGGGAACACGATTATCGCATACCATATACCCAGAGCCTGGAAGCTTTCACTGCAGCACAGTTAATGGGAGTGCCCAGCAGGCTTCTTTTCTTCCATGATGAAACACACTTTGTCACCAGTCCGCAGAATGCTGTTATCTGGCAGAGGGAATTTTTTAACTGGCTGGATACTTATCTGAAATAAAGCAGTACCTCCTGCACTTTTTCTGCATTATCCATCTCACCGGGCAGCCAGTGAATGGTGATGCCCCTCCTTTCCATTCCCCTGAACCAGGTCATCTGCCTCTTGGCAAAGCGGTGGATGGCAGTTTCCAGCCCGCGCTGCATTTCATCGTAGCTGGTCCTGCCCTGGAGGTAATAACAGATATACTTGTATTCCAGCCCGTAATAAACAAGATCATCAGCTGTAACACCACCCTCAAGCAGCTTCTTCACTTCCTCTATCATACCTGATTGCAATCTTGATTTAAGCCTCTTGCTTATCCTCTCCCTCCTTGTTTCCCTGTCGAACATTATTCCAATTACCAGTGGCTTTATTGAGGGAAATTCGTGATCGGTGCCGCTATTATGCAGATAGTACTCTTCTATCTCAATGGCCCTGATGGCTCTTTTGCGTGTATCCACGTCTGTTTTGTTATGGAGGCTTTTATAGGATGCCAGTATTGCGGTGAGTTCATCTAGGGATTTCTCTTCCAGCCGATTGCGCAGCTCATGGTTAAGCGGCACTTTGATAAGTTTATACCCGCTGACTATGCTATCGATATACATTCCCGAGCCCCCGCATACCACCGGCAGGACCTCTCTTTGTTTCAAACTGTTGTAAACTTCCAGGAAATCGCGCTGATACTCAAACACATTATACCTGTATCCCGGATCAGCAATATCAACCAGGTGGTAAGGGATCTGCCTGCCGTTAACGATATAATCCTCATAATCCTTGCCCGTACCGATATCCATTCCCCGGTATACCTGCCGTGAATCAGCGCTGATTATCTCAGCCCCCAGTCTTGAAGCAAGGAGGGCGGCAAAGCCTGTTTTGCCGGAGGCAGTGGGGCCGGTAATTATTATCATATCGTAGCTCTTGCCTGTCATCCCGATTTGTTTGCTTAAAATTAGTTATTTTTGCTGTTTTGAAAAAGGCATTGATATGGTTGATCTGAGAATGCTCAGGGAGAGGGCAAGATATATTATCCTGCACCCGGTAAGGGCGTGGGAAACAATTAACAGTGAAAAAAGGTCTGTCAGGACTGTGCAGGGCTCCTTCCTGGTGCCCGTTCTTATACTGGTATCCCTGTCGGCATTCCTGGGTTCTTTGATTTACAACCCGAGCGGCTTATCAATATTATTCCCCCTTGTACGTGCTTTAAAACAATTTATCTGTTTCTATTTCACTGTTTTGCTTTCGGCATGGGTTCTGAATGAAATTTCACTGGCCTTTGTACAGGAAAAAAATTATTCATTCAATTTCAAGCTGGTAACATATTCATTCACTCCTCTCTACCTTACGGTTATCATTACCAGGTTCCTGCCCGACCTGGCCCTGATCAATCTACTGGGTCTTTATGGTGCGTATATCATGTATGCAGGGATCAGCAGTATTGAAAATATAAGCTCAAAAAGTATATTAAGATACTTTATTGTAGCTTTGCTCATTGTGATAATATTTTATCTTTCAATAAGCTGGATAAGCCGTTCAGTGCTTGAGGGTATGTATTTTGCATTTGCAGGAAGTATATGAAAAAGGAAAAGCAGCATAATATAGTAATTAAGAACAAGAAGGCATCTCATGATTATGTGTTCATTGATACCTGGATTGCTGGTATACAGCTTACCGGAACCGAAATAAAGTCAATCAGGGCCGGGAAGGCCAGTCTTATTGATTCATACTGCAGGTTCAGAAACGGCGAATTGTATGTTACAGGTATGAATATTTCCGAATATTTCTGGGGTAATATAAATAATCATGAGCCACGCCGTGAGAGGAAGCTATTGCTGCACAGGAAGGAGCTCAGGAAGCTGGAAAGGAAGATCAGGGAAAGCGGTCTGACCATCATTATGACAAAGCTTTTCGTTAACGACCGCGGACTGGCAAAAGCTGAAATAGCCCTGGCCAAAGGAAAGAAGGAATATGATCAGAGAGAGACCCTTAAGCGCAAGGATGCCCAGAGAGAGATAGACAGGAAGCTCAAGCAGTAATTAACCGCTAAGTGCCCGTGCCAGGCTGATGGATATCTGTTCATCACCCCTGTAAGCAACAAGGAAAGCATCTTTTACTCCCCTTTTCTTAAGATCATCAAGGTAGGCAGAGGCTTCAGCGTATGTAGAAAAAGAACCTGTCTGGTACTTATACATATTACCCGTTCTGAGGATTGTAACATCATGCTGTAAGGAGCAGCCAATTCTTTTTTCGAGCTCCTGCTTTGTTATCTGCTCGGATGAAATGGCCACCTGAACCCTGAATTCAACTACCGGGGCTGCTTCCTTTTTCACCACCGTTTCGGCCGGCCTGGCCTCATCAGCCACCTGCTCTTCCGCGTAATAGTCTTCAATATTTTCTTCGACAATGGCATCCGGGTCAAGCCTGATTATGACAGGGTCAAATTCAAGTGATTCGCGCTTATCTCCATCAAGCACATAATCGAGTGTTCCTCCAAGCCTGAATGATCCCTTCAGTACGGGATCGGCTTTAGCCAGGTAAGTCAGGCGTATGATATCATCGCCCGGCATTTTCACCCACACAAAATTAACCTGGCTGTTTTCCCAGTAAAAGTCAGCCCCTGCTGTTTCACCTCTCCGTACCGAAAAACCACGGGGCAGATCCTGGTAAAACCTTGCAAATTCGTTCAGTCCCATATTCCGGATTTCTATCTTCACCGGCACATAGCTTCCCGGAGGCCAGGAAGACTGGGTAATAACATTAATGGATCTATCCTGCGAAACTGCTTGTATTGTAAAGAGTAGCATCAGGATAACAAAGCCGGTATAACGCATAACTTAAATATTAAAAGTTTGGACTCAGCAGGTATTTTGAATAGAATACATCGATAAGATTTACAGCTTCTTCGGCGGTATCCGCCACGCTGAACAGTTCAAGATCCTCCTCGGAGATATTTGACTCTTCCCGCAGCATTGTTTCTTTTATCCAATCTATAAGGCCTTCCCAGTATTTCTTACCTACCATTATTATTGGAAATTTACCAATCTTTTTTGTCTGTATAAGCGTCATTGCCTCAAACAGTTCATCAAATGTACCAAAGCCGCCGGGCAGGACAATAAATCCCTGGGCATATTTCATGAACATCACTTTTCGTACAAAGAAATGATCAAAGGTAATAAGCTTATCACTATCAATAAAGTCATTTGCCTTCTGCTCAAAAGGAAGGTCAATATTAATTCCCACCGACTTGCCTTTGCCCCTGTATGCACCTTTATTTGCTGCTTCCATTATCCCCGGTCCTCCACCGGTTATCACACCATAACCTTTATTTGTCAGTTGAAAGGCTATCTCTTCTGCCAGGGTATAGTATTTATTATCGGGTTTTGTCCTGGCCGAGCCGAAAAGCGATACGCAGGGGCCTATCCTTGCAAGTTTCTCAAAACCCTCTACAAATTCTGAGATAATTTTAAAAATCCTCCAGGAGTCCATTGCCTGAATCTCATTCCAGGTTTTATCCTGGAAAGCGTCATGAACAAGATCTTTTGTTTTTTCCATTTTTTAAAAATAACAAATATAAAACACTCAATAAAAAAATCTGCCACTTATGCCCCGGCTTGGGTACAATGATACCCGCTACTGCCTGCTTATTCATTTTCATGCATCGTCAGCCCAGCTCAGCCATCAGATATTTCCCGGTATAGCTGCCCCTGAACCTGGCCAGGTCTTCAGGTGTTCCCGCAAATATTATCTGCCCCCCTTTCTTTCCTCCCTCTTTGCCCATATCTACAATAAAGTCGGCCGTCTTTATAACATCCATATTATGTTCTATCACTATTACCGTATTTCCCCGGTCCACAAGGCTGTTCAGGACACACAGCAGCACCCTGACATCCTCAAAATGCAGCCCGGTGGTTGGTTCATCCAGTATATACAGGGTGCGGCCGGTATCTTTCCTTGCCAGTTCAGCCGCCAGCTTGACCCTCTGTGATTCTCCTCCTGACAGGGTGGTTGAAGGCTGTCCAAGCCTTATATAGCCAAGCCCCACTTCCTGTAATGTTTTGAGTTTTTTATATATGGATGGAATATTCTCGAACACTTCCACCGATGAGTTGATTGTCATATCGAGAACATCACTTATTGATTTGCCCTTATACCTGACCTCCAGTGTTTCCCTGTTATATCTTTTTCCATTGCATTCCGTACAGAGTACGTGCACATCAGGGAGGAAATTCATCTCGATAGTCTTCAGGCCTGCACCCTGGCAACCTTCACAGCGTCCTCCCTTAACATTAAACGAGAACCTGCTGGCTTTAAAGCCCCTTATTTTTGCTTCTGTCGTTTGTGCAAAAAGTTTCCTTATATCGGTAAAAACGCCCGTATAGGTGGCAGGGTTGGACCTTGGTGTTTTTCCTATGGGGTTCTGGTCAACCTCTATTACCTTGTCGATATTGGCCAGGCCTTCAATCCTGTCGTAGTCAAGAGCCGACTTACCGGAACGATGAAGTTTTGCTGCCAGGGCAGGGTGCAGTGTCTGGTTAATTAGTGATGATTTTCCACTTCCGGAAACACCTGTCACACATATGAATGTACCGAGTGGTAATGAAAGGTCTACATTCTTAAGGTTATGTCCACTGGCACCTGTTATACCCAGCATTTTACCATTTCCCCTTCGTCTTTTTCCGGGTATCTCAATCTTTTTCTTTCCTGAAAGATAAAGACCTGTGAGAGATTCCGCTTTGCTGACCTGCCCGGGTGTGCCATCGGCCACAAGATTACCGCCGTTCCTGCCGGCCATTGGTCCCATATCCACCACATGGTCAGCCGAGAGTATCATTTCCCGGTCATGTTCAACAACAATAACCGAGTTGCCGCTGTCACGTAACTGCTTGAGTGAGTCAATCAGGCGCCTGTTATCTCTCTGGTGCAGACCAATACTCGGCTCATCCAGTATATAAAGAACATTAACAAGTCGTGAACCGATCTGTGTCGCCAGTCTTATTCTCTGGCTCTCACCGCCCGAGAGTGTCCTGGCCCCTCTTATAAGCGACAGGTAATCGAGACCCACATCCAGGAGGAAGCCAATCCTTGAACGTATTTCCTTGATCACCTCGGATGCAATTTTTTTCTGCCTTTCACTCAGGGAGGGCTCAAGTTTATCTATGAAGTTTGCCAGTTCCCTGATATCCATGAATGAAAGCTCACCAATGTTCTTTCCTCCCAGCCTGAAATGCAGGGCTTCATTTTTCAGTCTTGTGCCCCTGCATTCCGGACAGGTTTTGTAGTACACATAATTATTCTTCGACCTGTTTTTTTCCCTGCCGCCGTTGATGGCTTCCTGGTTGCCGATATAATTTATTACTCCTTCAAAGGTAAGGAAGTAATTGGAGGTCATCCCCAGCGGGGTGTTTGACAGCTTCAGCACTTCATCCGAACCATAGAGTATTGTATTGAGGGCTTCTCCGGGTATATTCCTTATCTCGGTATCGAGGCTGAAACCATATTTTTCGGCAATGGCTTCCATCTGCCAGAATATCCACATATTCCTGTATTTGCCAATAGCTTCTATTCCTCCTTTCCTTATGCTCATCGTGTCATCCGGGATAATCTTCCTTACATCCACTTCACTGACCACACCCAGCCCGTTGCATTTTGGGCATGCGCCCTGTGGTGAGTTGAACGAGAAAGTATGTGGTGCCGGCTCATTATATGATATACCGGTTGACGGACACATCAGGTACCTGCTGAAGTATGCGGGCTCATTTTGATCTTCAGAAATAAGCATCATCACCCCGTCTCCCTGGTCAAGTGAAAACAGAACTGCATCACTCAGGCGTTTTTCATTAACCTTCGAGGGGATTAACTTATCGACCACTATTTCTATAAAATGGGTCTTATAACGGTCCAGTTTCATACCTGGTCTCATCTCCGTGATCTGCCCATTTATTCTCACATTCAGGAAGCCTTTGCGCCTTAGCTGTTCAAACAATTCCTGGTAGTGTCCTTTACGTCCTTTGACAATAGGTGCGAGGAAATATATTTTTTTTTCCTGGTAGCGTTTCTTAATGAGTTCGATTATCTGGTCATCGGTGTATCTCACCATTTTTTCTCCCGTGGCATATGAATAGGCATCGGCTGCCCTGGCATACAGGAGTCGGAGG
>JAZBOI010000228.1:0-11537 GCA_036351095.1 Bacteroidales bacterium
CCTTTCTGCTTTTCTACCACTTCCTGCATCATATAAGCAGTGGTTCCTCCGGGGACATCCTCATCAACAAAGAGTATTTTTCCCGTCTTTTTCAATGATCCCAGTATTACACTGTTTATATCGAAGGGCAGCAGGGTCTGTACATCAATCAGTTCAACTGCTATATCATGTTTTTTAAGTTGTTCTACTGCCTCCATGGCAATCTTAAGTGTTGACCCGTATGACACCACGGTAATATCCTTACCCTGTGTAATTATCTCCGGCACACCCAGGGGTATACGGTACTCACCTATATTATCGGGCTTCTTTTCTCTTAACCTGTAACCGTTCAGTGGTTCTATCACAATACCCGGATCATCCCCTTCGAGGAGGGTATTATAAAAACCTGCGGCCCTGGTCATATCCCGGGGGACGCATACATATATCCCTCTCACTGAATGTATCAGCATGGCAAGAGGTGAACCGCTATGCCATATACCTTCAAGCCTGTGCCCGCGGGTGCTCACGATGAGGGGTGCCGCCATATTGCCTGCTGTACGGTAATGAGTGGTGGCTACGTCATCGCTCAATCCCTGTAAGGCATAAAGGAGGTAATCAAGATACTGTATCTCGGCTATTGGCCTAAGTCCGCGGAGTGCGAGACCGATACCCTGTCCCAGTATCGTTGCTTCCCTTATACCTGTGTCGGTAATCCTCAGCTCCCCGAATTTCTCCTGCAGACCTTCATAGCTCTGGTTAACACCTCCTATTTTTCCCGCATCCTCACCGAAGCTAAGCAGGCGTGGATTCTTTGAGAACTGTACTTCATAATTATCCCTCAGTATTTCGCGCCCCGGAACAACGGGTGAATCGTCCGAATAAGCCGGCTCCACGGGCTCTACCCTGAGTGCTGACCTTTCGGTCTGGTTATAGAGGTAGGTATTATATCGCTGGTAGCCGTCTTCCCTGTTTCTTTTAAGCCATGCCTGCAGGTCATTCTTAAGGCTGTTCTTCTTCTTACAGTCAGCACAAACATTACGAATTATTCGTCGTGCTGCCACGAAATTATCTTTCCTTATGGGGTGCATGATCTTTTGCAGGTCATCCACAATTTTATCAATTGACTCCTCTTTCCCCTGGCTCTCGCACCTGCAGTTCTTTTCCTTAACCAGCTTAACCAGTGCATCACGTTCAATCCTTATAGGTTCCTGGAAGGCATTCCACGCCTTTTTTCTGGCATCTTTTGCTTCCGTCTCGGCTTCCTGTTCAATATTATCAAGCTCTTTTTCCCCTGCAATACCTTCAGCTATTATCCATTCCCTCATCTTTTTAATAGGATCAAAATCCTTCTCCCACTGCAGTCTTTCTTCATCCTTATACCTTTCATGCGATCCTGAAGTTGAATGTCCGAGCGGTTGCGCCATCTCATCCACATGGAATACTACCGGTACATGATCGCGGCGGCACATTTCGATTCCTTTCTCATACATTTCGAGCAATGCCGGATAGTCCCATCCTTTGACTGTGAACAGCCTTATCCCCTCTCCTTTCTTACTGCTCTCAAATCCCTTTAGTATCTCTGATATGCTGCTCTTTGTGGTCTGGTATTTCTTTGGTACTGATATCCCGTAACCGTTATCCCAGATTGACAGTGCCATAGGAACCTGCAGCACACCTGCCGCATTGACTGCTTCCCAGAAATAGCCCTCTGAGGTGCTGGCATCCCCTATGGTTCCAAAGGCCACCTCATTGCCCTTTGCTGAAAAGTTTTTGAATTTTTGCAGTTCCTTATTATGGCGGAAAAGCTTGGATGCATAGGCCAGGCCAAGCAGCCTTGGCATCTGCCCGGCTGTAGGAGAGAGATCGGCCGAGGAGTTTTTCAGTTTCGACAACTCTTTCCAGCTTCCATCAGGATTAATATTGGGTGTTGAAAAGTGGTTATTGAAGACCCTGCCGCCGTTTCCCGGGTTCAACTCTTTGTCAGTATTTCCGTAGAGCTGGTGAAAAAAACCTTCGGCATCGAAAAGACCCATAGCCATCATCCATGTCTGATCACGGTAATAGCCTGAGCGCCAATCGCCGTCCTTAAACTGCCTGGCCATTGCTATCTGTGCAATTTCTTTTCCATCGCCAAAAATTCCGAATTTTGCTTTCCCCGACAATACTTCGCGTCGTCCTATAATACTTAAATTCCTGCTAAGGTTAGCCAGCCTGTAATCTGAGAGTACTTCTTTTTTGTCATGACTGGCTTTCTTATTTTCCTGTTTTTTCATTACCTGGTATTTGTTCAGTTTTGGCCGTTTAGCTGTTAAATATATTATTTGTATTCAAATTTTAATCATATTTCACCTATTAAACAAAAATAATCAGTACTTGTTTTATAAGAGAGAATCAAATAGTTTTATTACATTTGTATTCAATAATTTAGAATTGAGGAAAACACGATATTATGTTTATTAAACTATTATTATTAAGTCTTTTACTGGTTATGATTGCCCTTCTTGGGCTGGGCATAAAGGTACTTTTCAGCAAAACCGGACGTTTTCCCGAAACCCATGTTGGCCGAAACAAGGAGCTGGCCAAAAGAGGCATTAAGTGTGCTCAGAGTATAGATGTTGGCTGTCATCCCACTGATGATTTTCCCGGTTGTTCATCCTGTCGTGGCCTTTAATATGGTCAGTCCGACAGGTATTCTATCATTCCTTCAGTAAACCATGTTTTAAAATTACCTTCATCGTCTGAATATACGAGGTAGGCATCAATCTCTTCCATTCCGAGGATCATTTCCCTGGCTTTTTCCAGTCCCATTACCATACATGCTGTTGCCAGTGCATCAGCAGTCATACAATCGTCGGTAATAACAGTAGCGCTTAATAGTTTATGCCGCACCGGGTAACCTGTTTTAGGATCGATGGTATGTGAATATTTTACTCCATTCTCAATAAAGAATTTCCTGTAATTTCCTGATGTTGCCAGTGCTTTATCGACCAGTTTAATATCAGCCTGCCTGTGCAGTCCGGGTGTATAGTTTCCGTCGCTTGGTTTGTCCAGTCCTATTATCCATGGCATATCACCCGGTTTTGTTCCCCTGGTACGCACTTCACCTCCCACCTCCACCAGGTATTTTTCAATGCCCCTGGATGAAAGGTAAGCACACAGGGCATCCACCGTATATCCCTGGGCTATGGCATTTACATCAAGGCACATAGATGGATCACTCTTCACAACACGGCCTTCAACAATTTCAATTTTATCCATTCCCACCAGTTCCATAAGCCTGTTTTTAATACTCTCGTTGAACCTTTTTGTAGCATCAGGCCCGAAGCCCCAGGCGTTAATAAGCGGAGCAGCAGTTATATCGAATGCCCCCCCGGTAAGTGCCCATATCTCATAAGACCTGTTAAAAACATTAACGAAGAATGAATCAAGCACAACATCCTCATTCCTGTTAACACGTGAGATAATTGAAGCAGGGTTGTAAGTTGATAATGAACTATCGATTGCAGTGAGAATTCCTTCAATGTCCTCCCGCACTTCCTGGTCCTGTATCTTCTTATTATGGTACCAAATCACCGAATAGCTTGTACCCTGTGTAAAACCCCTGATGTTTGATTCAATATTATCTGCTGTTTTACAGGATGATATAAAAGCAACAATAACAAAAAACAATAAAATTCTATTACCCATCATTTCGTTCAGATTTATTCAATTCGAAATTAATTAATATCTCAAAGAATAGGAAATTAACTTTACTGTAAAAAAAACGGACTTTCGTGGATTATTTTATATGGTTCACCAAAAAGATATTTTTTTTAAGGAATAATATAATAGATTTGTCAGTGAAGATATGTTTTCATATTCCCCTTTCCCCCTATCTTCAAAGGATAAGAAAAAAGAGGACTGTTCCCAAAACGGTCCTCTTTTTTGCGTTAAAAAGGACCGGGTTATTTTGGAAGGGCCGGGTTGCTTTGGAAAAGCCGGGTTATTTTGGAAGGGCCGGGTTGCTTTGAATCTGAGAGGGCCGGACCGGTTTCACAAAGAAAAACGGCACGTACCTGATGGTACCTGCCGTTTCTTGTTTAGTTTCAGGTATATTGCTTATCAGCCGCCGAAGTCATCGAAGGCCACATTTTCATCGGGTATACCCAGATCGTATAATAATTTATTTACTGCATCATTCATCAGTGGTGGTCCGCAGAGATAATATTCTATTTCTTCGGGTTCATCCATCTTACTCAGGTACTCATCATACAATACCTGGTGGATGAATCCGGTATATCCTTCCCACTTATCTTCAGGCAGTGGTTCCGAGAGGGCCAGGTTAAAAGTAAAATTAGGGTATTTTTCCTCTATCTTCCTGAACTCATCTTCATAGAAAATTTCCCGGCGCGAACGTGCTCCGTACCAGTAAGACACTTTGCGTTTTGTTTTAAGGGTATGGAAGAGGTGGAATATATGGGACCTGAGGGGTGCCATGCCAGCGCCGCCGCCGATATATATCATTTCATTATCGGTATCCTTGATATGGAATTCGCCATAGGGACCTGACATCATTATCTTATCTCCGGGTTTACGGGTAAATATATAGGAAGAGCATATACCCGGAGGCACATTCATGAATTTATTCTTCTTCCGGTCCCACGGTGGTGTGGCAATACGTATATTAAGCATTATTATATTTCCCTCGGCGGGATAGTTGGCCATTGAATAGGCACGCATTGTCTCCTCTGAATTCTTTGTTTCGAGATCCCACATATTAAACTTATCCCATTCGTCCCTGAATTCTTCTTCGATATCCATGTCTTTGAATGAGATCTTAAATTTGGGCACATCAATCTGCACATATTCACCCGGTCTGAAGTCAATCTTTTCTCCTTCCGGCAGTTTAACAACAAATTCCTTGATAAAGGTGGCCACGTTTTTATTAGATACAACCTCGCATTCCCATTTCTTTATACCGAGCACCTCTTCAGGCAGTTTTATTACCATATCCTCGCGTATTTTCACCTGGCAGCCCAGCCTCCAGTTATTTTGCTGTTCCTTACGGGTGAAGAATCCGGTTTCGGTTGGCAGGATAGAACCGCCTCCTTCCATTATCTGGCATTTACACTCTCCGCAGGTACCCTGGCCGCCGCATGCTGATGGCAGGAATATTTCGTTGGCTGACAGTGTTGCCATGACGTTATTTCCAGGAGAGACTATCATTTCACGATCATTGACCTGTAATTTGACATCACCCTGGGGCACAAGTTTTTTCCTTGCATACAGCAGTATTAACACAAGCAGCAGTATAACTACCAGGAAGACCAGTATACTTATCCCTATGACAACGATTGTGGATGTAGCTAATATCATAATTATACTATTTTACAGTTTAATACCCATGAAGCTCATAAAGGCAATACCCATCAGCCCGGTAATTATAAATGTTATACCCAGTCCTCTCAGGGGTGCGGGCACATTTGAATATTGTATTTTTTCTCTAATGGCAGCAATTCCGGCTATAGCCAGCAGGAATCCCACGCCTGAACCGAATCCAAAGACTGTTGCTTCACCTATATTGGCGTATTCCCTTTCGACCATAAACAGTGATCCTCCCAGTATGGCGCAATTAACGGCGATAAGTGGCAGGAATATACCCAGCGATGAATAGAGTGCGGGACTGAATTTCTCGATAACCATTTCAACCAGCTGAACCATTGAGGCGATAACAGCTATGAACATGATAAATGAAAGAAAGCTCAGGTTTATGTCTGCCAGTTCAGGGCTGAGCCAGGTAAGCGCTCCTTCCTTGAGCATGAAATTATGAATAAGATAGTTTACCGGGACGGTAATTGTAAGCACAAACACCACTGCAAATCCGAGGCCCACGGAGGTCTTTACTGTTTTTGACACTGCCAGGTAAGAGCACATGCCAAGGAAATAGGCAAAGACCATATTATCGATAAAGACCGACTTAACGAATATATTAATCAGATTTTCCATAATTTCCTTTTTTTAGCTTTTATCAATTAGATCCCTGTTACGGCTCCTCTGTATCCAGATTATTATACCCACGGTAATCAGGGCCATTGGAGGCAGGATCATAAAGCCGTTATTCTCATAGCCTATCTCGAAGATACCTATCTTTTCCATAACGGGATATCCGTATATGGTTCCCGAACCCAGGAACTCCCTGAAGAATCCCACCACGATGAGTATCCATGCATAGCCTGCTGCATTACCTATTCCATCAAGAACTGATTCCCATGGTTTATTATTCATGGCAAAGCCTTCAAGCCTCCCCATTATTATACAGTTTGTAATAATGAGGCCCACGAAGACTGAAAGTTGTTTGCTTACCTCAAAGGCAAATGCTTTCAGCACCTGGTCAACAAGTATAACCATCATGGCGATGACCACAAGCATGAATATAATTCTTATCCTTGGGGGTATTACTTTCCTGAACAGTGAGACTATCAGATTTGACACTGTCATTACCACCACAACAGATATTGCCATAACCACTGATGGTTTCAGTTTTACGGTCACAGCCAGTGCGGAGCATATACCGAGCACCTGTACTGTAATCGGGTTGTTCTCACCCAGCGGTTCTCTCAGCAGTTTCAGGTTTTTAGCTGAGAACAATGGTTCTCTTTCTATTTCTTTGCTCATATCTTATTCGGTATTTTTTTTCAGGAATTCAACATAGTTTATGATACAATCGTAAAGCATGGCCTCCAGTCCCTTACTGGTTATTGTTCCTCCTGATATTGCATCCACGGCATGGGGATCGTCATCTTCCGCCCCGCCTTTCTGGACTTCAATGCTCACAAATTCGTCATCCTCAAATATCTTTTTACCAATAAACTGGTCTTCGAACCAGCTTTCATTTATTTCAGCACCAAGACCCGGCGTTTCTGATGTATGATCAAAAGTAACACCGTTAATGGTCCTCAGGTCTTCCTTAAGGGACAGATAGCCATAGAGCGGGCCCCACAGTCCTTTGCCTTCAAGGGGTATTATATAGCTTTTACTGCCATCTTCCAGGCTGGCTTCAAATATCGGGAAAACCTGTTCTTCCAGTGGTTTTCTCTGTTCCTTACGGACGTCCACCTCAAAAGGATCTACACCATCGACCTTTTCAGCCTCTGAATTAAGGGCAAAAGACCCTGTAATAATCTTATCATACAGGTTCTCGGCTGTCTCTTCGCTGGCTTCCACACCCACGGAAGCCAGTATATTCCTTTTCTTCTCTATTTCCGCATTCTTTTGCTGCAGGGGTTGCAGCAGCAATGCAGCAGTAGAAAGTATCAGGGCGACAATGGCAACCATCGCTGTCGCAAAGATGAATATATATCTGTTAGTGAATTGTTTCATTGCAAATATCTTTTAATTACTTTTTGCCCTTTTTAATCTTCTGCTGATGTTTGCCTGCACTATATAGTAATCTATCAGCGGGGCAAACACATTCATAAACAGTATTGCCAGCATCATTCCTTCGGGGAATGCCGGGTTAAGCACCCTTATCAACACTGCCAGTATACCTATAAGCAGTCCGTATATCCATTTACCCGTTTCTGTCTGGCTCCCGCTCACAGGGTCGGTAGCCATGAAGACGGCACCAAAAGCGAAGCCTCCCATAACCAGGTGATAGTGTGCGGGAATTTCCATGAAAGGGTTAACTGCAAAAGCATTCAACAGGAGTCCCATACCCATACCTCCGGCGAAAACGCTTAACATAATTTTCCAGCTACCCACACCTGTGAACAGTAGTATTGCTGCTCCTATCAGTATTGCGATGGTAGATGTTTCACCAACTGATCCGGGTATTGTCCCTATAAACATTTCCATTACCGAGGGCATCTGCTCCACCTCGTAGAGTGCAGCCTGTGCCAGTGGTGTAGCACCCGAGAAAGTATCAATAACACCTTCTCCCTTTACCATGCCGGCCACCCATACAAGGTCGCCCGACATCCATTTGGGATAGCTGAAGAAGAGAAAGGCCCGTGCCACGAGTGCCGGGTTAAGGATATTCATCCCTGTTCCTCCAAAAACCTCCTTCCCGATAATAACGGCAAAGACCACTGAGAGTGCAAGTTGCCAGAGCGGCACATCCACCGGTACTATCAGCGGTATAAGCAAACCGGTAACAAAATAGCCTTCATTTACTTCATGACCTCTTATCTGTGCGAATACTATCTCGATACCCAGGCCAACGATATAACTGACAAGCAGCAGGGGAAGAAACTTGAGGAAACCAAACCATACCATTTGCCAGAAACCTGCATCCACACCTATTGACTGGTAATGCTGCAGGCCAATGTTATATATACCGAACAGGATTGCAGGGATAAGTGCAATCCATACAGTTATCATCACCCTCTTCATATCGATGCCATCGCGGATATGGGATCCCCTGGTAGTAACCCGGTCGGGCACAAAGATCAACACTTCAATGGCATCAAACAGGGAACTGAGTTTTTCAAACCTGCCGCCTTTTTCAAAATGAGGTTTGATCTTATCTATCTGTTTTCTTAATGCTTTCATTATTAAGATAATGGTTTTTATTATTTTAACTCATCTCCTTAACCATCAGGTCAAGTCCTTTCCGGATGATCGACTGTATCTCAACTTTAGAGGGACAGATAAATTCGCACAGTGCAAAATCTTCGTCCGCCACCTCATAAATACCCAGCTGTTCCATGCGGTCAATATCTTCAACGAGTATTGATTTCAGCAATTGCATGGGGTAAATATCCATCGGGAGGACCTTTTCATATTCACCTGTAACAACAAAAGCCCTTTCACCTCCATGCATATTGGTATCGAGGCGGTATTTCTTACCGGGCATCAGCCATGTAAGGAAGGTGCGTGAGAGACTGAATTTATTCAGGCCCGGGGTGATCCACCCGAAGAACTCGTAGTAATCGCCTTCCGGGATAACCGATACCATGGAATCATAATACCCGATAAAACCGTCGCTCTGGATTTTCTGCCCGGTGAGCACGTTACCGCTTATATACCTCACATTAAATGAAGTAATATTGCCCTTTACAATTGGACTTATACTGGCACCGCTACGGGTTCGGTAGTACCTGGGCTTTTCAACTTCAGACCCTGCCAGTGCCACAATTTTATCAGGTGCATACTTACCTTCTTCAAAAAGGCGTCCAATAGACACAATATCCTGCAGGTTAACATACCAGACTGTCTCCCCCTTGTTCACAGGAGCTATGTGATGTATCTGCACCCCGATATTTCCTGCGGGGTGTGGCCCTGAGAAGTAGTTAATTTCCACACCAGGGGTATTTTTCAACAAGTCTGAAGTTGTGTTGCTGCTCAGGCTGAGATATACATTACCTTCAGTAAGTTTTCTGAGCACTTTTATACCCGTCAGGTAATATTCTTTTGGCAAGTGGTCAATAATGTAATCATAGTCGGGAGCCAGGGGAGCACTATCAAATCCTGATATAAAAATTGACCTCGGTTTTTCATCCGGATCTGCCACAATATGATAAGGCCTTTGTCTCACTGCAGGCCACAGTCCCGAATCAAGAAGTTTCTTCTTAATCTCTTCAGCATCCATCTTTTCGGGATCAGCCTTGCCAAAATCCTCATATTCATCACCTTTGGCCTCGATGATCACCTCAAGTATACGGCGCCTTTCTCCTCTTACCACATCAAGGACAAGCCCGCTCACGGGAGATGCATATTTAACCTTTTCATTCTTCTTATCAAAGAAGAGTGTTGTCCCTGCTTTTACCTCCGCACCGGGTTTGACGGTCATTTTGGGAACCATCCCGGGGAAGTCAACAGGTTTAACAGCAAACCTGCCGGGGCGTTCCTCTGGAATCAGGATTTTATCAGCCTTGCCTTTCATCCTGATGTTCAGTCCTTTACGTAACTTAATTTGTTTGGGCATAAAGACTTGTTTATAATTAAATTAAAGAGATCGAAAAATAGTGGAATGTTATTTTCTTAACACAAAATAATGACAAATATCACAATTTCCCGGAATGTGACAAAAATACCTTTCAACTGAATCCGGCAGCATGTTTTATAACATACAAATGTATGATACGGCATATGGATTTATATGAGTAAGAGCGGTGAGGTGAATCTTCTAAACAGCATATTTATTATATGTGCTGGCTTTCCCCTTAATCAGAGCTTCGGTCAACCCGGTTTAGCATGCCGGCCTGGCGAATTTACCGGCTGGTTTCAGGCATTTATATATATAATGATTAGCGAAAAGTTCAAAATAGGGTAAGATAAATAGAGTAGAAGCGTTATAATATATACATTTGGAGGATGATGATTTCAGTATTCACGAGGTACAAAATAATAATGGCTATCATGGTACTCGCACCATGGGAAGTCATATCAGCCCAGGAAATACCTGATGGTGAAATAAAATCTGCCAGGCTGCACCGCGTAGAGTGGAACCTCTCATATCCCATTATCAGGCTTGATTCGGATGAAAAGCTTATGTTGCATTTTGACCTGCTGGGGGAGAGCATAGAGACTTATTACTACTCTTTTATTCACTGCGATAAGGACTGGAATCCGAGCCGCGTTTCTGAATCTGAATATATTGACGGCTTTACTGAAAACCAGTTACGGGATTATGATATGTCCTTCAATACGACGGTCAATTACATCCATTACAGCTTAAGTTTCCCCAACGATGAGGTGGCATTTAAATTATCGGGGAATTATATCATCAAAGTATATCCTTTCGGGGAGCCTGATTCGCCTGTTATCACAAAGCGTTTCATGGTAAGTGAGGCTGCTGCAGACATTAAGGCAAGCAGTATGCGATCAAAGTTAAGCGGGTATTACCTCAGCGGTCAGCAGATCGATTTCAGTGTGAATCATTCTTCGCTCGGACTGCAGGATCCTTACAGAACTGTCTTCAGCACTGTACTTCAGAACGGGAGGTGGGATAATGCAAGGAAAAACTTAAAACCTGATTTTACAGGTAATTACAGCCTCGAGTACAATGGGCTTTCGGATCTTAACATTTTTCCCGGTGGTAGTGAATACAGGTATTTTGACATCAAGAGTCTGAGGTACCAGAGCGAATACATCAGCAGCATAGAGAACCTGTACGCTTATTATCATGTCCGCCTGCGTGAGTCAGACAACAGGGCTGCAAGGCAGTATTTCTACTGGCCCGATTTCAACGGGAAGTATTACATAGCACACCAGGAAGGCATTGATCCTCATACCGATGCCGATTATGTTTATGTGTACTTCACCCTGCCTTCAAATTTCCCCCTGGATGATGATGTTTATGTATTTGGTGAACTAAGCGGGTGGGCGTTCAATGACAGGAACAGAATGCATTATAACCATGATGAGCAGGCCTATGAATTAAGGTTGCTGTTAAAGCAGGGCTGGTATAATTACATGTATGCCATTAAGAATGAAAGCCTGTCAGAGTCTGTTTTCAACAGGTTCGAGGGCGATCATTATGAAACCGAGAATGATTACATAATCCTTTCTTATTACAGGGATCCCAATGAAAGATACGACAGGCTGATTGGTCACCGTATCATCAATACCCTCAACAA
>JAZBOI010000229.1:0-8810 GCA_036351095.1 Bacteroidales bacterium
AAGGTGTGAACACCGGCGAAAAGGTGGCGGCGGATGCAATGGGCTACCCGGATCCTGAAGACAAAACACAGGTTGGTATAGAAATCCATTCCGGTCAGAACAGGGTTGTCAGGAGAATGTTTGAGGCCCTGGGTTACAGGATAAAGAAACTTGACAGGGTATATTTTGCAGGACTCACAAAAAAGAACCTGCAAAGGGGTAAATGGAGATTCCTGACAGAAAAAGAAATTAATATCCTGAAACGATCGTAAACAAGGTGAAAAAGGAAGAGATGGTTCATAAGTCAGGTTTTGTAAACATTCTGGGCAATCCCAATGTGGGAAAATCAACATTGATGAATGCCCTTGTCGGGCATAAGCTATCAATAATAACTTCGAAGTCGCAGACAACAAGGCACAGGATACTGGGAATAGTAAATGGTGATGATTTTCAGATTGTCTATTCCGACACCCCGGGTATAATAAAACCTGCCTACGGGCTCCAGGAAGCAATGATGAAATCTGTGTATACGGCCCTGACAGATGCAGACCTCATCGTTTATGTCAGCGACGTAAAAGAAACGATAGATAAAAACAGGGATATCCTCGAGCGGGTAATAAATGCCGAAGTTCCCGTAATTCTTGTTATAAATAAAATTGACCTTAGTAACGAAAAAGAGCTTGACCTGCTTATTGACAGGTGGGAAAAACTGATGCCCGCCGCCATAATAGTACCGGTATCGGCCAAAGAAAAATTCAATACGGATAACCTGTTCAGCCTGATCCTTGAAAGGCTGCCTGAAGGGCCTCCCTATTTTCCCAAAGATCAGCTTACCGACAGGTACGAACGCTTTTTTGTCAGGGAGATAATAAGGGAGAAAATTTTCAGGAATTACAGGAAGGAAGTGCCTTACTCGGTGGAAGTGGAAATTGAAGAATATAAAGAAGAAGAGAAAATAGTAAATATCCGTGCACTGATACATGTTTCCAGGGAAAGCCAGAAAGGAATTATCATAGGGCACCAGGGAAAGATGCTCAAGAAAACAGGAACCGAAGCAAGGAAGGATATTGAGGAATTTATTGAAAAAAAGGTATACCTTGAATTATTCGTTAAGCTCACAAAAGAATGGCGCGACAGGCCCGGCACCCTTAAGAAATTTGGTTACTGAAAAATTATTATGAACACTATAGTTGCAATAGTAGGAAGACCCAATGTTGGCAAATCAACTCTGTTTAACAGGCTTACCGAGACCAGGCAGGCCATTGTGGATGAGATGAGCGGGGTGACCCGCGACAGGCATTACGGAAAGGCTGAGTGGAACGGTAAGATATTCTCTGTTATTGATACCGGGGGCTATGTAAGCAATTCTGATGATGTTTTTGAGAGCGAGATAAACAGGCAGGTTGAAATTGCCATCGAAGAGGCTGCTATTATACTCTTAATGGTAGATGTAGTTACCGGTTTAACCGACCTTGACATGTCTGTTGCCAGGATGCTCAGGCGATCTGGTAAAAATGTTATCCCGGTAGTAAACAAGGTTGATAATAACAGCCGCCTCCACGATGCAGCTGAATTCTACAAGCTTGGCCTGGGCGATTATTTTGCCATATCATCCATTAACGGCTCAGGAACGGGAGAGTTGCTCGACACAATAGTAAGCAAGCTCCCCGAAGAAAAAGCTGAAGAGGATAATACACTTCCCAGGATATCGGTTGTGGGCAGGCCCAATGTGGGAAAATCATCACTTTTAAACAGCCTGGTGGGTGAAGAAAGGAATATTGTTACTCCCGTAGCGGGGACAACGAGAGATTCCATTTTCATACGGTATAAAAAATTCGATCAGGATTTCCTGCTGATTGACACAGCCGGCCTGAGAAAGAAAGCAAAAGTAAGGGAAGATGTTGAGTTCTATTCCACCCTGAGGGCAGTCAGGGCCATTGAAAACTCGGATGTATGCCTGCTTATGATAGATGCCACTATCGGCATTGAGGCACAGGACCTGTACATTATGAATATCATCCTGAGCAACAACAAAGGCATGATGATGCTTGTCAATAAATGGGATATTGCGGAAAAAGACTCAAATTCAGCCAGGCACATAGAGGAAAAGATAAGGGCTAAAACATCTCCTTTTACTGATTATCCCATACTCTTCATTTCAGCCATTAACAAGCAGAGAATACACAGGGTCATTAATGAGGCCATGCAAGTTCATAACAACAGGATGAAAAAGATATCCACATCGTCGCTGAACAACTATCTTCTTCCGCTGATAGAAAAGAACCCTCCCCCTTCAAACAAGGGCAAATATATTAAGATAAAATACATCAGCCAGCTGCCCACCTTTTATCCCTCCTTTGCCTTTTTCTGCAATCATCCGCAATATGTAAAGGAACCCTATAAAAGATACCTCGAAAACCGCCTGAGAGAAAAGTTTGAGTTTTCAGGAGTCCCGATAAAAATATTTTTCAGAAAAAAATAAGTATTTTGGTTTAATTTTTGATGAAATGCTTTATATGAAAAGCCTTTTTAGTACACTTTTCCTGGCAGTTGTGATAATCCATTTGTCAGGTGGCTGTGAAAAGATCAGGCAGCTCCCTCCTGAACCTTCCATTGAATTCAGGCAGTTCACGATGTACGATACCGTAGATCTCCTCGGGAACCCTGCCAGGGCAGGTATACTTGAATTTTATTTTGAGGACGGTGATGGAGACCTTGGGCTCAAGCAGCCCCTCGAAGGGGAAACAGATACAAGCAACCTTTTCTTCACCCTTCTAAGGAAAGAGAGCGGCGTTTTTACAGAGGCTGACGATTCCGACCCCAATAAGCCTTCCGATTACAGGATCCCTTACATGGAAAGGGAAGGTCAGAATAAAATTCTGCAGGGCCTCATAGAGATCACCTTTCTCTATTTTTTCTATGAGCCTGATGACACTATCATGTACGAATTTTACGTTACTGACAGGGCTGGTAATGAAAGCAATACGGCATCAAGCTGTGAAATACCTTTCAGCCTTGATGGTACCTGCTCTAAATAACTCTTAGCTTATACTTTATATTTTAAAGGCCATCAGCAGAACATCATCAACCTGCGGGTAGTTACCTTTCCATTCATCAAAATATTCACTCACTTTCACAAACTGCTCATCCATACTGAGGTCCTTGATGTTTTCTATCAGCCTCTTCAACCTGGCAATTTTAAGTTTCTTGCCATCTTCACCACCAAACTGGTCGGGGTAGCCATCTGAGAAAAGGTAGACCGAATCATTATCCTTAAGGTAATATTCCTGGTCATCAAAATATTTTTCTTCCATATATTCACCCCCCACCGAGTTCTTATTACCCCTTATGTAAAATTGTTCACCGTCCATTACCAGGATAACAGGACGGAGGGCCGAGGAGAACCTCAGGAGCCTTGTTTCGGGGTTATATTCACAAACAACCATGTCCATACCATCGTTTGATGTGTCATCCACTTCCTGGTTAAGCGTTGTGGTAATCTCCCTGTCAAGAGCACGCAATATTTCCGAAGGTCTCGTAATCTCTTTCCTGTTGACTATCTCCTGCAACAAAGCCGAACCTATCATTGACATAAAGGCCCCCGGCACACCATGGCCTGTTGAATCAGCACATACGATCATCATCCTGTTGCTTCCTTTTACGGTGTCAAACCAGTAAAAATCACCACTCACGATATCGCGAGGGCGATAGAAGACAAATGAACCATTAAACTTATCGCTCAGCCTTTTCACAGGAGGAAGGAGGCTGGCCTGTATTCTCTGTGCATAATTAATACTGTCAGTTATCTCCCTGTTCTTATATTCTATTTCCTCCTTCTTCTCTATTACCTCCTTTGTACGCTGATCGAGTTCATCTTCAAGAAACTTTTTGACCCTTGCCTGCGCACGCTCACGCACTTTGATAATAATTATCACCATTACCACCAGCAGTAATGCAGAAGCAGAAATAAACCACCAGGTTTGCCAGAAAGGCTTCCTGACATTTATTACAAAGCTTTCCACCTGGTTATCTGTTAAGTCCTCATTACTGTATGACAGTAAATTAAAACGGTAATGACCAGTACTCAGGCGATAGCTTACACTTCTTGAGTATGTGGGATCGGACCACTCGGTATCGTAATTCTCCATACTATAGCTGTAGTAAACCTTATCAGGGTCAGTATAATTAAGACCGACAAAATCGATCTTAACCATATGCCTTGCACTGTAGGGAAGATTATAGACTTCTTTAAGCGGCATTATGCTGTCATTGATTGCAACCGACAGTATATTTGTTTTCGGTGGTTTAAGACTCATCCTCTCCTTAACGGGATTATAAACCATAAAGCCTTCTGTTGTCCCAATTATGACATAGCCATCCGATGTTTCATAAATGGCATTTTTATTACAGTCGGCCCCTGTACCGAAGATATCAGCAAAAGTCTTTATCTCGTCAGTTTGCTGATTATAGACAGAAAATCCCCTGCGGTGGCCTACCCAGATATTATTCCTGCTGTCACAAAGTATGCTGTAGCAGAAATCAGAATACAGACCACTGCGGCTGGTAATACTCCACAGGGCATCGCTCTCAAAACAGAAGACACCCGAACCCAGTGTTGCACCCCACACCTTGTCCTCTTCTTCCACGGCAAATGACTGGAAGACATTCCTGGTTCCCCCATGAATAATGGCGTGTCCTGAGGAAACACCCTCGACGGGGTTTACCTGATACAACCTGTTGCTTTCAGTGGCTACCAGAATATTCCCGTCACCGAGGGGAGTTAACTGGTTTATGTTATTATGAGGCAATTTTTCAGATGTAGTGTAGCGACTTATTTTTCCTGACGATTTATCTATCCCTATCACCCCTCCCCTGGTAGCAAGCCATATATATCCTGACTCATCAACTATATCCGCGATATAGTTTTCCATGTTATTACCTGACCTGAAAACATTGGCTGTATTCCCGTTACTCTCACGCCTGTATACTCCCTGCCCCTCTGTTCCCAGGAGGACAGATCCGTCATTATACAGATAATAATCAGTAATGACTGCCCCGCCGACAGAGCGGCTGAGATCCTTATAATCCATTACTTCTTCCCCATATAAATCAAACAGGTAATAAGCTGATGATGTGGCGGCAAAAACATAATCAGAATATTCACCTACGAATATTATATTGTTATCAACTTCCCCCTGGCCGGGCTTATAAAACTTATATGCCTCAGATCTCAGTACTGACACCCCGTTCCCGTAGTGACCTATCCATATATTGCCCCAGTAATCTTCATAACTTGTTTTAATATCATTGCTCCCAAGTCCTGAATTAACATCAAGGATTTCATAATGCATGACCATGGCACTCAGACTGTCAATTACAGCCTTTATCAAACCTTCCCCGTAAGTTGAAATCCAGAGAGCCCCTTCATTACTGATCATTAATGACTGTACATTTGAACGGGTAAAAATATCGTCGCCGGAAATTCTTTCCAGGTTTATTCCCTCATCACTGAAAGAGGCCGCAAAAAGGCCGTTATCTTCGGTAGCTATAAAGTATATATCAGGATTATTACTCTGCTTTATATCCTGCACCTTATTATAATCCAGTTCCTCTGCAGTAGCTTTAACTACCAGTTCCCCGTCTGAATAATCGCACAGGGCCAGGCCGTTCTGTGTACCCAGCACCAGTCTGTTTTCCCCGACAAAGGCTGCGCAGTATAAGAGGTCGTTCACAGGGTTTTCCAATGCTCTTACTTCCCCGGGATTGTCCGGATCGAAAACATAGATACCGCTTTCCTGTGTAATGATGAATATTGTGGAATCGCTGTTCTCAGTTATATAATTGATCCTGTCTGTTTCAACACCCTGAATCTGCTTAAGCTCACGTTGCTGTGTATAATGCACGCTTCCGTTATTAAACCCAAAATAAATTATCCCGCTATGCGCCTTATAGGATGACACCGGGAAATATGTTTCCAGTGTATCGGCAATATTTGTAAGATGATAATCGAATCCGTCGAAGTAGCACAGGCCATTGCCCGTACCGAGCCAGATGAATCCGTCATTATCCTGGTTTATGGTGTACAGGAACAGACCGGGCAGGCCGTCATTCTCGCCATAATTTTTAAACTGGTAGGTCTGCGCAGGAGATAAGACAGGAGCAGATGATAAGAGTAATAATATTATCGAATTTCTAATAAGGGACTTAGGGATCATCAAGGTTTTATTTTTCTATTTTTTTTACCTCCAGTTCAGGATTGTAGACCGGTACGCCACCGATAGGAATGGTGAAAAACTCCAGGTACTCACCGTACTGGTTTTCAACGGATATTACGACATTATTGTTTCTAACCAGTGCTGTTTGTTTTTTTATGAACTGAAAATCAAGTGATGTATTAATTTCTTCCTCCTCTATGCGGATCCTGCTTTCCGCCCAGTCATCTTCGTTCGATATAACCAGAAGCTCGCCTCTCCTGACCCGCGACACCGCTCTTATATAACCATCATCATCCCAGTCAAAATTAACCTGTTTAACATATGTTGTTGCCGTGTCGATATAGGGATAGATATGGGATATATTTTCAGTATTGTTCCACATCCTGAAACAGTACTCATAGGTGAAGGCATTGCCGTCTTCAATGGCCCTGTTCTCATTCCTTTCTGTACTAAGGTAGTAACGGTAAAGGTTCCCGTCATCTCCTTCCATTCCTTCACAGATGATTTTAAATATATAGCCGCCGAAGGCTTCAACCAGTTCTCCTTCCGTGGGGTTAAAAGGTCCGAAGGTATACCAGTCATTATCATACCTTCTATCGTTGCCGAACACCCTGGATGCTAGCAAAGTACCGCTCCTGTAATTGCCCACGGGATCAATGCCCCTGGCATCCGGATGGCTCCAGCATTCCTTACCGCCGTACACTGTGTAGGACATACGTGTATCCCACACCCCGTTTATCTCATCCACCTCACCGCCGATATCAGGATCATATACTCTTATATAGAAAGGCTGTGAATAAGACAGGGGTATTTTAAAGAAGAAGGTTTGTGAAAAATCATCATCACCCCACGATGTATCACCATCGCTTCCGAATGTCATGAGGTAAGGGATATTCTCATCATTGGCCGGCACCGGTTGGGCATGAATGTCAATAATAAACATTAGCAGCATAACAAAGAGCAGTGCCGGTCTGTATATATTTGGTCTGTACCTCATAATCAGTGCAAAAATAGTATAATTCCTCAAATCATCTCTCCTCTACTACAATGGTCCTTTTAACACATGTCTCCTCTATATTTCCCTCTTCATCAGGGTATGAACTTATTATAAGCTGAACATCATAAGATCCTTCGTTCATGAATGTTTTTTCAGTCTCTATACCCCTGGCAGCTGTTCCGTCATCAAAATTCCAGTAGTACTCTTCAATGTCCCAGCCCGGCAGGTAGGTTTGCGAAGCATCAAAGTTAATGACCTCACCTGCGTAACATGTATCAGGGGCCTCTATGAATGCCTGTTGCGTTCTTCTTATATCAAGCATATAAGTGTCCTCATTTTCCCGGATCTCTCCTGTTATGATATCTATCACGTTCAGCTTGACTATATAAATACCGGGGTTCTCAAAACAATGGTTGGCGATTGCTGTTGTTGTTTTAAGCTTTGTCCCGTCATCAAAATCCCATTCATATTCAAAAGGAAGAGTATCAAATCTCATGGAATTCTTCTCTTTGAATTCATAGCAATAAGTATCAAATATTATTTCCTTACATTCACTCATCCTTCTCAGAGATGAGGTAAACCTGTAAATATCGTCCGTTCTTTCCCTGTTTGATGCAAAAAACCCCTCGCTGCCGTCAGGATTCCTGAACAGGCTGAAATCATCAGCTTCTGAATTGATGGGATCGGGCAACAAGAGGGGTGCTGTCCACCTGTCATTCTTCATACGCGAGCTGTATATGTCGAGCCCACCCATTCCTCCTGCACGGTCAGAGGAGAAAAACAGTTCGCCTGTGTTTGAAAGAAAGGGATACAATTCCGATCCCCCGCTGTTAATCATTGCACCCAGGTTTTCAGGCTCAGACCAGGAGCCATCCTCCCACCTGCACATATAAAGGTCAGAGCCCCCGTAGCCCCCCGGTATGTCAGATGAAAAAAACAGGTATTGGCCATCATTGCTTATAAAGGGATGACCCAGGTTCCACAGGGGATCGTTATATTCAAAAGCCCTGGCTTCTGACCATCCTCCTGCCATTTTATCGGCTATAAGTATCCCCCTTCGGTTTTCAAAAGTTCTATTGAAAGCACTGTTTCCTCTTTCAACATCGCTCGTGAAATATATATGCTGTCCATCAGGGCTTAAACAGAAAGGTCCCTGGTTGAATATCGACTGGAGGTCTTCCGAGAAAATTTCCGGCCGTCCCCACTCGAGTGTATCTTCTCGTTCAGCAAAAAATATATTATAAACCCGATCTCCGTCAAATGTTTTATTGTTAACCACTCCGGAAGTACGACGGTCAGAGCAGAAGATGATGCCCTTATCCAGGAGAACAGCCGACATCTCATTGAACTGGCCAGAGCTTAAGGGAAGCCTTTCGACCTCGAACATATTGCTTGCCTGCCCGTGCAACGAAATGGCAGGCAGAAAAATAAGAATCAGTGATATGTATCCGTAATATATCCTTCTCATTTTAAAAATATCGTGGATTAGCGGCACTCACTGTTTTACCAAACTCGAACCTCAGAGCCAGCTCATGTGTACCACCCACAAAAGTGCTAATACTACCGAGGTTATATTCATAAGCATAACCCATTTTCAGTTGCTGACTAAGCTGCAGTTC
>JAZBOI010000230.1:0-6094 GCA_036351095.1 Bacteroidales bacterium
AATAAAAATTGTTTTTAACACCAGAGAATACACACTTGGCGATAAGATAAAATTTGGCAGAGGGAGTATGTTTTCACTTGAAAAGCTCTGGCCTGAAGTTATGCACACCAACCTCTTCAACACCATCGACAGCATGGAAGTGCCTGTTTATATCTTCCAGGGCCTGTATGATTACCAGACATCCTATCTGGTGGCCAAAGAATTCTATGATCAGCTTAAGGCACCTGTAAAAGCCTTCTATACATTTGAGAATGCAGCACACAGCCCGGTTTTCGAGAACCCGGACCGTTTCAATGAAATTTTGAGGAGCGAAGTACTTAAGAAAGAAGGAGAGTGATTCATGAGACGGCGGTGGCCGTCAACCATGGAGTGGAGAACAGTTTTTCATACACCTGTTTAAGGATAAGAAAGGGAAACCCGGATATGGAAGCCGGGGAATATATACCTGTTGTTAATAATGGGACCTGTCTCCATTACCCAAAAAAATACTTATCTTTATTACCTATTGCATTCATCAACAGGTACAATGGTAGGAGCTAATATCAACATAATCATCTTAATAATTATCATCCTGCTGATTATTATGGATCTACTGGGCAGCCTGAAATTCATGAATACCGACAGGATGATCCTGGCAGGAACACTTTCATATATTACCAGCCTGGCTTTTTTCGTATGCTTCATTTTCATACCTGAAAAAACCTTTATTCTTGTTTCCATCATAGCCATCGGACTGATACCCAACAGTTACTACTGGTACAACAGGACGACCAAAGGAGAGAAAAAGAAACAGGCAGTACTGATTAGTATACTCATACTCGCAGGAATGATGTATTACCTTGGAAAAATCATTTGAGCGCTTTCATATTTCACTCAGCTTTATATATTATACTTAAGTGATAAATTAACAGCCAGGCTTTTGCCCGAAACCTGACCTCCATGACCGTCCCGGACTAAGCTGCCCCTGCAATTCCTTCCAGCCGGCAATATAAATCTGCCTGAAACAAAAAGGGTAAAACTGCGTTATATTAATAATGGCACCGGTTGAAACCGGGGACCTGTGCAAGCACTGCAGCAGAGTAAGTCTGCAAGAAACAGTATGAATCCCGGCTAACAAACATTAAAATTATCTGAAAATGAGAAAAAGGATTTTAAATAACACACTGCTTATTGCTGCACTGGCATCAATATTTATTCTTGGCGGATGTGAAAAAGACAAAACGGAAGGACCCAGTCTCGGAGTGGAGTTTGAGGCTGTAAAAATCGGGACCTTTCTCTCCGACCAGAGTAAAGCCTTGAACGGGGAGCTTGTAATCAATTCAGGCACAATACTTTTTGAAAGTGTTGAATTTGAAGCTGAGTCAGAAAATGAGCTCGTAGAGATAGAATTTGAACTCGAAGGAGATGTGTTATTCGATTTTGAAACAGTTGAAACGACACCCGATATAAGCTCTATTGCCGTTCCTGCCGGAACATACGAAGAGATAGAGATAGAGCTGGAAATTAAGGATGGCGGGGATACACCTTCAATCGTTATGGAAGGGGTTTATACCGATCAGGAAAGTACAGAACACCCCTTCCGCTTTGAATACAACGCCGACCAGACATTCGAAGTGGAGATGGAAGGATCCATCGTTTTTGAGGCTGACGTCTCCTTTATTGCACTGGTGACCATCGATCCGGCATCCTGGTTCAGTGAAGTAACGGATAATGATATGACCTCTGCCACCAAGAACGAGGACAACCTTATCGTGATAAGCTCAACAAGCAATGTCTCAATCTACAATACAGTTTCTGCCGGGCTTGAGCTGGCCAGTGAAGTGGAGTTCGAGATCGAGGGCTATGATGACATGTAAACCCCGGCGCAGGCAATATAGGATGCAGCAATGCTGTAACACTGACACGGGTACTACAATTAACTAAACCATTATACTTCCTGCAATGATAAGACAGCTTCGCTCGAATTTCAGGAAACAGGAAGAATTCATCAAAAAGTCCGTTGCTGTTGATATCCGGGAGATAAAGAAGGTTAATGACGGCACACTTAGCGGGAAGGACTTTAAAAAGATATTGTCGTATTACGGTCTGGCGGTTCCTGCTGTTCTTGGTGAAGGTTATTGCCTCCTCAGGGGGAAAGAAATGAGCCGGTCCGAAAGGGGCCGGCTCACTTACATGGGAGCACTGACAGGACTCTTTGATGACTTCTTTGACGAGAAGGAAACACCTGAGCTGCATATCAGGGAAATGATAAACAATCCCGGGCCTTCCCTGGCCAATAACTCCTACGAAGAATTATTTCTGAGCTTTTATCATAAAGCGCTTGACAGACCCGGATCAGAGACGGTTAAAGAGCTGCTCAACAGGGTATGTGATGCACAGGTAAGGAGCAAAATGCAGAAGGACCCATGGATAAGTAAGGAAGACATCGAAAGTATCACCCTGGAAAAAGGTGGTGCCTCGCTCCTCTTTTACAGGTGTGCCTTCCCGGAAGAGCCGGGTGAAAGCGAAAAAAAGATGCTCTGCCTCCTTGGCGGACTGGGTCAGCTCGAGAATGATATTTTTGATATATACAAAGACTATCATGCACAGGTCAGAACCCTTGCCACAACAGCAAAAGGGATCAGTGAGCCCAGGTCTTTTTATGTATCATTGATGAAGGATGTGTACAGGATGCTGGATCAGACCGCTTACCCGGTGAAGAACAAAAAAAAGTTCACCCGGCTGGTATCGCTTATCTCATCGAGGGGACTCGTATGCCTTGATCATTTACAAAAGCAGGAAAAGCTTGCCGGTGGCACTTTTAACCCAGCTTCATATTCAAGAGAAAAGCTTATCTGCGACATGGAAAAAACCGGAAATAAGCTGAAACTATTCCGGTATTACCTGGAGAACATTTATTTTCCCGGCAAAAAGATTTCTTTTTAGCATTTATTATAAGAAAAGTTACTTATGGCCATCTCCGGCAATCAATAATAAATCTGCCGGTGAAAAGCTATGCTATTCATCAGCGCTGAAAGTTTTATCATCATCGTTGAAAGCAATATTATCAGCGTTGAAGGCACTATTTATTAGATTCACTATCAGCATTAATCAATCTTAATTAACCACTGATGTCAAGCTGCTGTACATTCATCATAAATTTTTGTTAGATAATTTCCGATTATATACCTTCCCCCACCGTAATACAATCAATCAATAAAATCGAATCTATAAATCCAAAACATTGCACTATGAAAAAAATTAAACTTTCCACTCTGCTTTACTCACTGGTTATTACAATGCTGCTTGCATCGCTCATGAGCGCGTGCACGAAAGATGATGAAAACAATAATGATGATTCCATATATGCTGTTTACATGGATGAGAATGATGAAGATTATATAAATTTCGGCACTTTTGAGGGATTTACTGCGGGTACCGACTGGTCTGTTATAGAGAAAATCAAGATGCCGGCAGGTGCTGACAATGATGGCGGCTGGCACTTTTTCAGGGGTAAGGCATGGGAAGATAAGGAAGGCGACATTGCTATCTCAATCTCCGAAACGAGGGTACATGCCTGGTGCAGTGCACCGGTTCCGGGCAAAGCATTTACAGGTTGGGTATCAATCATCCATGAAGACACGTTCAATGCTGATCAATGGTATACCATCTGCTTCCAGTACAACTCGACGGGACAGCAGCTTGAATTATATATTGATGGCACACTTGTGGGCCAGGAGGATATGCTACCGATGGATGACAGTAACAACAGCAACAATATGTTCTGGGGAGGCCAGGAATGCGCTCCCGTTCACAATGAGGGTGAGATGTACACTGAAACGAGTATTATCATGTTCCATCAGGCATGGCTGCAGAGAACTTTGAGCAGTTCTGAGATAGCTGCCTATGACGGTTACATAGCACCTGAATCTGCCTTGTTTTTTGCCACTGACATAGATGCTTCTTCCGTCTCGGATATTTCAGGCAACAACCTTAACGGCACCAACGGTAACTCACCGGAATTTATAATCATAGAATAATTCTCCCGGACATATTGAGTTGGTGCAGGGGGTCATCCGGGCAGGTGCTCCAGTGATGATAATATATTTTAAATAAGCTACTTTGCTAATTTATTTAGCTACCTTTGCAGCTCACAATAATATCCTGGAGGGGGGGCACAATGAAAAATTTAACGATTGGAGGAATAAATATTCCTGTACCTGTTATACAGGGCGGTATGGGAGTTGGGATATCAATGTCGCGACTGGCAGCTGCTGTTGCCAACCAGGGAGGTGTAGGTGTTATTTCAGCTGCGGGTCTTAGCCTGGTGCACCGGAATCCTGCACTGGATTACCTTGAGGCTAACATGGAAGGACTGAGAATTGAATTGCGAAAAGCCAGGGAGAAAACCATGGGTATCCTTGGGGTGAATATAATGGTGGCCATGACAAATTTTGCCGACCTGGTAAGGACTGCCATATCAGAAAAAGCTGATATAATTTTTTCAGGGGCAGGCTTACCCCTGGATCTGCCGGCTTTCCTCAAGCCCGGTAGTCAGACAAAACTTGTTCCAATTATTTCATCGGGACGGGCAGCAAGGATCATTTGTGAGAAGTGGAAAAGCCTGCATAATTACCTGCCGGATGCCTTTGTGGTGGAAGGACCCAGGGCCGGCGGTCACCTGGGATTCAAAAAGGACAATCTTGAAAACCCGGATTATTCACTGGAAGAACTTGTGCCCGAGGTTGTAAAGGAAGTAAGGGTCTATGAGGAAAAGTACAAAAAGGAAATTCCCGTTATTGCCGCAGGCGGTATTTATACCGGCCAGGACATTTATAATATTATGCAAAAAGGCGCCAGGGGAGTGCAGCTGGGCACCCGTTTTGTTACAACCTATGAATGTGATGCATCAATGGAATTCAAACAGTCCTATATAAATGCTGCGGAAAGTGACATGGAAATCATTCAAAGCCCTGTTGGCATGCCAGGACGGGCAGTAAAAAACAACTTTATTGATAAGGTAAGGATGGGATTGAAAGTGCCCATAAAATGCCCCTTCCATTGTATCAAAACATGCAATGTGTCAAGCAGTCCCTACTGCATAATGACGGCTCTGTACAATGCCTATAAGGGTAATATGAAAAGTGGTTATGCCTTTGCAGGCAGCAATGCCTATCTTGCCACAAAGATCAGCACTGTGAAAGAAATTTTCAGCGAGTTGCTTGCCGACTTTAAAAACGCACTCGAAAAGGCACAGGGAACTGCCAGATAACATTATCGGTAAAAGACCTCAAAGCGGCCAGCAAGCAGCTTGATAAGCTCACCTGCATAAGTTAATATGGTCATATTTCCATATAACCCTTTTCTGCCTGTTGCAACATTCGCAATATTTTCCCGTCATTCAGGTAAAGGATAAATACCCGGACTAAATCAATAATCATGACAGTAGATTTATACGCCAACGAGCTGGTAATAAAAGCAGGCAATACAGTAAAAGTGGTCGACAACACCAGGATCCCGGGCAAATTAATTGTTACCAACCAGCGGGTTTATTTCAAAGCTACAGACCAGGTAAATGAATCACATAACCTGGAGATCTTACCTGACAACATCGAGGAAGTAATCTTTTTCGGGGGCTTATTCAAATCAAAGGGAATAAATGTTGTCACAACAGACGGACTCAATCATCCTTTTCCCCTTAAGAAAAGAGAGGAAATAGGGCGGCTGATTAACTCAATGTACTAAAGGTACCTGGAGCCACTGGTTGAAGGACTGCCGGAAGACTCAAGTCATCATTCTGCAGCTTTGTCCGCTGTAGCTTCATTGTATGTTTATCCCCCTGTCAACAATGTTAATTTCTTAATACGTAATTTTTTATTACCGGCGAAAACTTCGACTGCGAGGCACCGTACACCTTTGTTATTCCGACCCCCCCAACTCTATAAAAAATATGTACCTTTAGGCAATCAGCCCTGTAATAATAAATTTTACCGGTGATGAAAGCAATCTTTCCCTCTACAACAGTTCTCTTTCTTCTTATATCAGTCTCATTTCCTTCCCCAGCACAGGAAGTAGGGTATATAAGCGGTAGCGGTATGACCATTGGCTTTGGTCT
>JAZBOI010000231.1:0-5362 GCA_036351095.1 Bacteroidales bacterium
ACAACCCTGAAAGCACTATTTTTTCTGAGTTTTTCGCATTCTATACGTAGTCCTGCTTGTTCAGTAAAATAATCAAGTCCTCCCAGTTCGTTGAAGCGCCTGAAGTTCCTGTAGTGGTCGCCCCCGGCTATGCGCTCAATGGTGAAAATCACGAGCTTTGACATGCCGGGCTCCATCGGGTAATTATAATCCATGATAATCACTTTCGGGGCAATCCTCTTCATCTCTTTGAGGATCTGAAGGGCAAGTTCCGCATCGAACTGGTGAATTGCCATCGACGTAACAGCTACATTAAACTGATTATCACCAATCGATGAAAGATCCGAAGCATCCCTGATCTCAAACTCAAGGTTGTCAACCTTCTTTCTTTCAGCCTGGTCATTGGCAATACCTATCATCTCTTCTGAAAGGTCAATACCCTTTACCCTGGAGGCCAGAGCCGCCATGGCCAGCGAAAGTGATCCTGTGCCGCAGGCCACATCCAGGACAGTATCACCCGGCTTAAGATCTTCACTTATGCGGGGGTAATACTGTGACAGTATCGGATCGATGATATTCCGGTATATAATCCCGTTCAAAGAATATTTCATTTTCAGCCCTCTGCCTGCTCTGTCTTTTTTAATTTCCTCTTTTCCATCCAGTAATAAATATTTGGCAGGACCATCAGTGTAAGAAGAGTTGATGTTATCAGACCTCCTATCACAACCGTTGCCAGTGGTCGCTGCACTTCCGATCCAGGTCCCGTATTGAAAGCCATGGGAATAAAGCCCAGGCTGGCAACCAGGGCTGTCATCAATACCGGCCGCAACCTGTCGGCCGAGCCCTCCAGGACTGTTTTCTTCAGATCCTTCACCCCCTCCTTTCTTATTTCATTAAGATGGTCAATAAGGACTATACCATTGAGTACAGCCACACCGAACAGGGCTATAAATCCTATACTTGCAGACACTGAAAGGTACATACCACGGATCCAGAGCAGAAAGACTCCCCCTGAAAGGGCAAAGGGAAGGTTCAGAAGGATAAGAATTGCATACTTCATCTTTCCGAAATTAAGATAAAGTAGCCCTATGATGATAAATATGGCCAGGGGCACCACTATCAGCAGGTGCCTCATCGCCCGCCTCTGGTTCTCGAAGCTGCCCCCGTAATCGATAAAATAACCAGCGGGGATTGCAGCATTCTCATCTATTGATTTTTGCAGCCCGCTCACATAGCTTCCCAGGTCAATATTTTCAATATTTATTCCAACTATAAGTCTTCGCCAGCCATTCTCCCTCTGTATCTCTCGGGGACCTTCCTGCAGAACTATGTCTGCCACCCTTTGCAGGGGAACAAAAGAACCGTTTGGCAGGTCGACCGGGATATTCTGTATCTCTGACAGCTCATTACGTATATCATCCGGATACCTTACCATAATATCAAAACTGCGCTGTCCTTCATACAATAAACCGCTTGGCTGGCCACCTATACCGGCCTCAATCACATTCTGCACATCATCAACATTAAGTCCGAAGGAGGCCACGGCTTCCCTGTTAATCTGCACAGTAAGATAGGGCTGACCTGCAGACTGTTCTATATAATAATTGTCAGTACCTTCAAGTCCGGGCAGGAGGGCTGAGATGTTCTCACCAATACGGCCCAACACATCAAGGTCCTCACCGTAAATCTTCACTGCCAGGTCTGATTTCACCCCGCTGGTAAGCTCGTCAACCCTCATGGCTATAGGTTGGGTGAAATTATATGCCAGTCCGGGTTCAGTGGTAAGGAAAGGTTCAATCTCCCTTATTATATCCTCCTTAGTTATATTTTTCCTCCACTCTTTCTCAGGTTTAAGAATTATCCATACATCAGTCTGGTGCACACCCATCCAGTCATTTGCCAGATCGGAACGTCCTGTTTTAGGCACCACGGTTTCAATCTCCGGGATATTCTCCATCAGGTTGGCAGCCAGCCAGTCAGCATTATCAACTGACTGTTCAAGTGTTACCGAAGGCATCCGTACCTGTTCAACGAGTATTGAACCCTCATCCAGTTCAGGGAGGAATTCCGTTCCCATCCTCATCATCAGGAACATTGAAGCAATGAACAAAACTGCAGCCGATAAGATTATCAGCCATCTCCTTTCAAGGTAGCGGCCAAGATTGCGGATATAAAGAGGTCTCAACCAGTTTATCAGCCTGTTTTTTCTGACCTTCACCCCTTTTCTGAACACTATGGATGAAATGGCCGGAATGAAGATCAGGGCCAGCAGCAATGATCCGAATACTGCCGCTGCAACAGTTATGGCCATTGGCCTGAAAAGAATACCTTCCATACCACTGAAAGTCATGATGGGAACATATACCATAAGGATTATCAGCACACCGAAAAAGATGGGCCTTGCCACCTGGTGGGCAGCCAGCCTGATAATCTCGTTTTTATCCTTACCCTTTTCCGTTCGCAGTTTCTGGACGATATTCTCGACCATCACAACCGAGCCGTCAACCACCATCCCGAAGTCTATTGCACCCAGGCTCATAAGGTTGGCAGCCAGACCGAATTCGCGCATGCCGATAAAGGCGAAGAGCATTGACAGAGGGATGACCATTGCCACTATCAGGGCACCCGATATTTCACCCAGCATCAGCAGCAATACAACGATAACGAGAAAGCCTCCCTCCAGCAGGTTTATCGAAATTGTCTCGGTAGTCCTCTCAATAAGTTCTGACTGGTCATAAAACTTCTCTATTTTAACACCTTCAGGCAGGCCTGCGTTTATTTCATCTATTTTTTCTTCCACCGAGGCTATCACCTTCCTTCCGTTCCCCCCGCGGAGCATCATGATAATGCCTGTAACCACCTCACCTTTACCATCCTGCGTAACAGCTCCCTGCCGTATCTGGGTGCCACTTCTCACCTGGGCAAGGTCCCTGATAAAGACCGGCTTATTGTCGCGGTTGGCTACTATTATGTTCTCAATATCCTCCAGTTTATTGATCTGACCAAAACCCCTGATAATATACTGTTCTTTATTATGCTCAAGGTAGTTACCCCCTGACACGCTGTTATTCTCCTCTATTGCCATTACAACATCCGAGATACCCAGGCCATACATCCTCAGCCTGCCGGGCTGTACTATCACATCATACTGCTTTACGAAGCCCCCGAAAGAGTTTATCTCGGTTACTCCCCTGACCACTTTGAGCTGTGGAGCAATAAGCCAGTCCTGTATCTCCCTCAATTCAGTTAGCGATTTATTCTCCCCTGTTACCACGTACTGGTAAATCTCGCCCAGGGCTGTTGTGATAGGTCCCAGCTGGGGACTGGATACACCGGGAGGCATTTCTCCGGATAAAGCCTGCAAACGCTGGCTTACCATCTGCCTTGCAAAATATATATCTGTACCTTCATCAAACTCGACTGTCACTGCCGAGAGCCCGAACTGCGACACCGATCTTACCTCCGCCACATCGGGTAAACCGTTCATGGCGGTTTCAATAGGGTAGCTAACAAGTCGTTCAACGTCGTAAGGTGAATATCTGCCCGACTTGGTAATGACCAGCACCTGTACCGGGGTAACGTCAGGTAAGGAGTTTATAGGTAATTGTGTCAGAGAAAAATATCCGCCCACCGCCATCAGTATCACCAATGAAAGAGCTACAAATTTTTGTCTGACGCTGAAGTTAATAAGCTGTTTGAGCATTAGCTTTTATTAAAATTTAAATGATTATTCTTCTGATATTATATCAAAGCGTGATATAGCCTTAAGGCTGAAAACCTGTGAAACGGCCACCTCTTCTCCGGGGGAGAGGCCTTCCCTGACAAAGACACTGCCTTCACCTATATCGGCAATAATGATGATCCTTTTCTCATATAGACCATCATCTTTTTTTACAAACACCACTGCATCATTAGCGTCGTAGGTAAGTGCTTCAAATGGTATCCTTATTATCTCCTGCTCTGCAGAAGTGAGAATGGTCAATCGTACATTCTCCCCAGGTTTCGGCCATGCATCAACAGTCTGTGCATATACATTAACCACAACAGACATGCTGTTTTCATCAAGTCCCGGGTTAATAGAAGAGATAGTATTCTCCATCATAAAACTCTGGTCTTCCCTCCTGCTGATGCTAACCTTATCACCTGCCTCCACCAGCCTTGCATCATCGGGATTGAGGTATCCGCGTATAAGCACCACCCTGTTATCCAGTATACGCGAAAGATTTTCCAGGGCATTGACCGATTGACCGGGTTCAACAAAATTCTTCTCAACAATACCGGATATCGGGGAATAGATTCTAAGTACAGGGTTAATGTTTCCTGATCCCGTAAAAGATTCAATCTCACTTTCCGGTACGCCAACAGCCCTCAACCTTGAATAAGCGGCCCTTGAACTAACCTGCGCCCTGTTATAATCGGCCAGCGCCTGCTCCAGTTCGCTTTCCGAGCTTATTGTTTCCTCAACAAGCTGCCTTATACGCTTGAGCCTGTTAGTCTGGTATTCCTCTTCAGCATAGGCAATAAGGTATTCAGATACCATAGTGCCAAACTCGAGGCTCTGTATCCTGAACAGCTCCTCTCCTTTCCTGACCCATTCACCTTCCCTCTTGTTTATGCTGCTCAACTGCCCGTTTATTGGTGCACTGATAATACTTGTATGTTCAGGATCATTAAATACTACGCCCGGTACTGTAAGGGGAAAAGCTTCACTGCTCTTTTCAATTATCATTGTTTTAATGCCCAGGTCAGCCCGTTGTTGCTCTGTCAGTCTTATAAATACAAGACTGTCTGCTTCCTGTCGAATAGAAGGCGGCAAATCAGTAATGCCGGCGGCAGGAGTTTCTTCACTGTTTTTATTCTTATTACATGATGCTGACACCAGGAGCAGGGGAACTACTACTAATAATAATATTGCTTTCTTCATTCTGTTAATCATTTAAAGGCTATCTAATAAACCAAATCTTTATCCATATATTTCTCAAGTGCAACCAGCTGCAGGAAATAATCACGCAAGGCTCCAAGGTATCTCTGTTCACTGTCAATATAGGTCTGCTGTGCATTAAGCAGGTTCAGCAGATCAATCTCGCCGAGCTGGTAAGATCGCAGTGCCATTCTTCTCAGGTTGGCTGCCTTATCTTTCATTGTCTCGTTATACCTCTGTATGATATTTCTGCTGACAGAATAATTATGCCATGCATATTCTATCTGTTTCTTCATATCCAGGCTGACTTCATTCTGTTTCCATCCAATTTCCTCAATGCGTTCAGCCGCCTTTCTGACTTTTCCCTTTTGCTCGAGGGGATACCAGAGAGGGATACTCAATCCCACCTCGAAACCCCTGTAGTTATATCCTTCACCAAAATCCTGTTTATAAAGGCTGAGC
>JAZBOI010000232.1:0-2638 GCA_036351095.1 Bacteroidales bacterium
ATATGTGCTTCCTTGTCCATCACCTCTTTATTTATCTGCCTTATATAGGAATAGTCGTCAAGCACATACCATCCTCTTCCGAAGGTTGCCACGGCCAGGTCATTTTCCCTTTCCTGTATATCAAGGTCTTTTACCTGTATTGTTGGCAGCCCGTTGTCAATCTCAAACCATTCACCTCCCCCGTCAAGGGTGACCCAAACTCCCCATTCGGTTCCTATAAAGAGTATGTTGGGGTCGATGTGGTCTTCCTGTATTGCGTATATGGTTCCTTCAGGAAGGTTTGATGCAATGGATGTCCATGTTTGTCCCTTATCGCTACTTTTTATTATATAGGGAGTGAAATCACTGGCATTCTTACGGCCGTCGAAGCATGCATAAACGGTATTTGCATCATGCTGTGAGGGAAGTACATAATTCACAAAGGTCATATCGGGTACACCCGGGAAGCTTGAATACTTTATCCAGTCTCCACCGTCATTATCTGTTCTCCAGATAAGCCCGTCATCGGTACCTGCATATATCATTCCTTTCTGCAGTGGCGATTCCGCCAGGGCAAAGATATTACCGAAGGGTGAGGTAGACATGCTCTTGGCAATTGCTTCGGGTGGCCATATCTTACCCATCATTGGCAGAAGGTCAACATCCAGCTGTCTTGTCAGGTCGGGACTTATCTCTTTCCATGATCCTCCGCGGTCAGTGCTTTTCAGCACCTTGTTGGCGGCAACGTACAATGTCTTACTGTCGTGCGGACTGATGAAATAGGGTGTATTCCAGTTGAACCTGTACACTTCGTCCTCAAGCGGCTGTGGTTTAATGGAGATACTGTTCTGTGTACGGTGGTCATACCTGCGTAATCCGCAATACTGTGATTCGGCATAATGGATATCCGGGTTATCCGGGTCGGGTATAGAAAGATAACCGTCACCGCCTATGGTATAGGTAAAATCTGAATTGACCAGGTACCTGCGCGTTGTTCTGTTTGGCCCGTACCATGAGCCGTTATCCTGTGCTCCGCCATAAAGATTATAAAAGGGGAGTGCATTATCTGTTCTGACATGATAATACTGTGTCACCGGGAAATTTGATTTAAAGACCCAGTTTTCACCCCTGTCCCAGCTCTCGTATATACCACCGTCACATCCCATAAGATAATAGCTGGTATTATCGGGATCGATCCAGAGTGCATGGTTATCCACGTGCTTGTTCTTTTCTCCGAGGTATTCCCATGTTCTGCCGCCGTCATTGCTGACCATATTCCTCACATCCATTGATATTATCCTGTCAGGATCGACGGGATCAGCGTATATCTCAACATAATACTGCGGGCTTCCGGCTACTTCGTTGCTCATCTTTGACCAGCTTTCTCCCATATCATTTGAGCGGTAGAATCCTCCCGAATTGCCCGGCAGTTCTATCATTGCATAGATGATATCAGGGTTTGGCGGAGCAATAGCCAGCCCAATCCTTCCAACGTCCCCTGACGGTAGTCCGCGCGTTAATTTATACCATGTTTCACCGGCATCCACCGATTTATATATGGCTGATTCCGGTCCGCCGTTAATCTTGGAATAGACCCTGCGTTCTCTCTGGTGTGCAGCAGCGTAAAGAATGTCGGGATTCCTGGGATCCATCTCCATATCCGTGATCCCTGTATATTCTCCGATATGAAGTATCCTGTCCCATGTTTTCCCCCCGTCAGTTGTTTTATACAAGCCGCGGTCGCCGCCTGGTCCCCATACTGGTCCCTGTGATGCCACATAAACCACATCGGTATTTCTGGGGTCGATCATTATTTTACCTATATGCTCTGATTCTTTCAGTCCCATATTGGTAAAGGATTTCCCTGCATCTGTTGTTTTATAGACACCATCGCCATAGGCAAGGTTTCTCTGGGAGTTATTTTCTCCTGTTCCAACCCACACTACATTTGGGTTATGCGGATCAATGGCCAGTGCGCCAATGCTGAAAACAGGCTTGTTGTCAAAGATAGGGGTGAAGGTAGTACCCTTGTTTTCTGTCTTCCACAATCCTCCCGAGGCCACCCCTACATAATATTCAGAAGGATTTTCGGGGTTAACCGCAAAGTCAGCTATCCTGCCCGAATATGCTGCAGGTCCCACGAGCCTGAACTTCAGGGCACCAAGCATTGATGAATTCACTTTGAACTCATCTGCTGCCGGCTGTGCATTCCTGTTTCTCCTCTGAGCCTGTGCGGGATTTAGCATCCCCGAAAAGATGATTGTTACCGCAAGGATCAAAGCCGTTGTGATATTTTTTTTCATTTTCATAGATGTGTAATTTATTGTTTAATGATAATATAATAATTTTCTGTGGCCCGGTATTTATTCATTTGGAATATTTACCAGTGTAAATCTACACAATAATTTTTTCACCGCCTGTGGCAGTGAAATTGTTACACAACAGTTTTGCAGCTATCATTGAAAAGCATACTGTTTTCCGGAACAAAAGAGGTATAATAATTGTATATAATAAAGGAACAAATGAAATATGAAATGAAGACATTATATAGCTTTGCATTAATATTTATACTGATTATCATGGGAAACAACACAAGCGGACAGGAAGCAAACAGGCTTAATTTCCTGAGTGAATTTGAGGAATATGTAATAAAGGAAAA
>JAZBOI010000233.1:0-2477 GCA_036351095.1 Bacteroidales bacterium
GCCAACAGACAAGACTATAGTTGTTTATTGCTATACCGGTCAAACCAGTGCTTTCATAGCAGCTTACCTGGGAACACTGGGATATGATGTTAAGTCACTGAAATTCGGTGCAAACAGCATGTTCCACGGTGACCTGCCCAAGTCCAACTGGTCATCCGGTAACATCAATGACTACGATTTCGCAGGCACAAAATAATCTTTTATGAAATAACTTAAGATGAGGGGCTGTCTCAAAAGAGGCAGCCTTTTTTTATCGCTACCTGTTGAAACTGTTATAAGCATTTTGCTGATGGGGCTCTGCTTTTGAGGCAGCTTCATGCCTGTCACCTTCTGAGCCTGTTATGTAAGATGCGCTTTTACGGCTTTTAATAGTCATTTATTGACTTTCCACTTAGCTCTCATCAAGGTAGTCAATACCGGTCATTTCCTCCGATACCTCCCAGAGCTCTCGCCATAAATGCCTGTCATAGGAGTGCCGGCCTGATTTGAGTATAGCCGGGTCGCCGCATGATTGCATGGGTCCGCCGGGCCCCAGGTATTCACCTCCTTCAATTATTTCATCAGTGGCAGCCATAAGAATGGGCAATGCGCCTTTAGACGCTTTCATCAATACAAGATCTTTAAGTATGTTGACAGGAAAAGGCAGCCACACAATAGCAGTTGCACTTATACCGGGGTGTGCTGCTACGGAGATGGCGGATGAACCAGTGATTGTCAGTCTCCTCTGCAGTTCATAGGCAAAAAGCAGGTTGGCCAGCTTTGACTGGCGGTAGGCTCTCATCCTTTTATACCAGGACCCGCCCGAAAGATCTTCGAAGTGTATCATGCCCTTGAAATGGGCAATGCTTGTAACGGTGACAATCCTGCTTCCGGGAGTTGAGTTGAGGCTTTCCAGCAGGTGCCCGGTAAGGGCGAAATGACCCAGGTGGTTTATCCCAAACTGCCACTCAAATCCATCTGCGGTCCTCCTGTAAGGTGTTGCCATCACCCCGGCGTTATTGATAAGGATATCGAGTTTCTTATACCTTTCTTTGTATTCTTCGGCAAACTCGCTTACCGAAGCCAGGCTGGAAAGGTCAAGATGCATATACTCCACATCAGCCCCCCCGTCTTTTTTTAGTATCATATCAGCTGCCCTGGCTGCTTTTTCAGCATTACGGCATGCCATGATAACCCTCGCACCCTTCATGGCGAGCATCTTTGCAGCCTGAAAACCAATACCGCTGTTGGCCCCTGTTACAATAACATTCTTATTGTCAAGACTGGGAATATTTTCTTCGGTCCACTTTGTCAATTAACCAGGTATTAGTTAAAACATACTGAATTACGGCCCCTAAGCTAATAATTAATCTTAAGTTGATAAGCTTAATAATGTTTGTTAATTGAGATTAGAAGGGTATGACGGATTCCTGAATTCAAATAATATTGTTAAATTGTTGAGCTGTTAAGTCACTATATTGTATAATCGGAAAAATATTATTACAATGCTAAGAAAGATAATATTCGCTTTTGTTGCTTTATCCATTTCTTTATCATTAGCAGGTCAGACAGAGAAGAGCAAAAGTGCCCTTCTGATTATTGATATACAGGATTTCTATTTCCCCGGTGGAAATATGCCACTTTACCAGCCGGAAGATGCTGCAGAAAATGCTGCCATGATCATTAACAAATTTCGCAGCGATAAAGAGGATCTAATATTTATTAAGCATAATTATGAACCCGGGGGTGCAATACACAAGTCAGTAAAACCCCTGGAAGGAGAGAAAATATTTAATAAGAATGATGTAAATTCATTCCTTGATACAGGACTTAATGAATACCTGAAGGAACATCATATTGACCGTCTTGTCATTTGCGGCATGCAGACACATATGTGTGTCGAGGCTGCCGTAAGGGCAGCTGCTGACCTGGGATATGAATGTATCCTGATCCATGATGCATGCACCAGCAGGGACCTTAAGTTCAACGAACATATAATAAGCGCTGTTGATGTTCACCTTTCAACCCTGAGCACACTTAGCAGCTATGCAAAAATCATGAGTGCTGAAGAGTATCTTAAACGCTAGCAATCCTTCGTTTGCCCGGGCCGGAAGAAACAGGTCAGATGCCCGGTGACCCTGCACACAGTGATCCGTTAACAACTAAATAAAACCTTGTCCTGACTAAGTCTCAGCCTATTTATTATATTCATCAAAAAAATCATTCCCCTTATCATCGGTAAGAATAAAGGCTGCCAGCTTCTCAACCCGTATCTTCCTGACCGCCTCCATTCCCAGCTCCTCAAAATCAACAACTTCGACCGATTTGATATTGTCCTCGGCCAGTACGGCTGCAGGGCCGCCAACAGTGCCGAGGTAGAAACCACCATGTTTCTCACATGCATCGATCACCTGCCTTGAGCGGTTGCCCTTGGCAAGCATTATCATTGACCCGCGGTGACTCTGGAACAGGTCTACATAGGGATCCATCCTTCCAGC
>JAZBOI010000234.1:0-16287 GCA_036351095.1 Bacteroidales bacterium
ATACCTGGTCTCCCGGATTGAAAAGGATATTGACAGTGAAGATTACTGGAAAGTCTTTGAAGTACACCTTGAACAGGTCCATGAAGCCTTCCTCAAACGCCTGGCTGAGAAACACCCTGACCTTTCCGGCAGAGAATCCAAACTGTGTGCATATATCAGGATGGGAATGTCATCAAAAGAAATAGCAGCACTTACCAATATCTCGTTTCGTGCAGTTGAAAATAACAGGTACCGGCTAAGGCAAAAACTGAAGCTTGAAAGAAGCGAGAATCTGTCAAACTATATTTTATCACTCTGAGCATGCTTTATAAAGTGCCACTGCAGTGCATTCTCCCAACAGAGGAGCATACATTTATACTGGGCTGCAATTTTTTCCTTTATGCAAAAGGGGCAAATGTAATTCCACTTTTCACTGCCGCTTGATGAGGTAAGTGTTTTCTTCTATGTGCAGCGGATTGCTTATCTAATTGTCATAAATTCAAAAATATAAATTAGGAAAAGTGAGTTTATTGTGAGTTTATAATCTTAGGTTTATGAGTTTTTTATGTGGGAGTAATTTGGATTCTTTTGCTCATCCTCGTAAATTTGATAAACTAATTACTCTAAAACCTAAAAAATTATGAAACAATTATTAGGGATTATTCTCTTATTCTTCAGCCTGGGACTCTTCGCCCAGGATCTGACAGTAACGGGTACTGTTACCGATCAGTTGAGCGGTGAACCAATACCCGGAGTTGCTGTGGTAATAAAGGGTACCACTATTGGTACGGCCACAGATATTGACGGCACCTATTCTATTGAAGCCTCAATGAACAATGTGCTGATATTTTCTTTCCTTGGGATGAAATCCGAGGAAAGAGTTGTTACCTCTTCCACTATAAATGTTGCTCTCAGTTCTGAGATAACAGATCTGGACGAAGTGGTGGTAACAGGATATGGCACTCAAAGAAAAGCATTGACCACCGGGGCCAATCAGAATATTAAAGGTGAGGAAATTGCACAGCTTAATACCTCAACAGCCATGGAGGCCCTCCAGGGTATAACTCCCGGGGTAAGCGTTACAAGGAATAATGGCCAGCCCGGTGCGGGTACGGAGGTTATTATTCGTGGAATGGGTACAATAGGTAATGCCTCTCCCCTCTATATCGTTGACGGGGTGACGGTTGGCAATATTGACTATCTCAACCCCTCGGATATTGCCTCTATCGATATCCTGAAGGATGCTGCTTCAGCCGCAATATACGGCTCACGGGCAGCTAACGGTGTTGTTCTTGTTACAACAACAAAAGGTGAAAGGAATTCAAAACCTGTTATCCAGTATGATACATACTATGGTATACAGAATATCTATAAGAACCTTACACCCCTGAACGCCCAGGAATATATGTATATCATGGACGAAGGCCGGGTTAATGACGGACTGCAGCCCTATGACTGGGAAACAATGCTTAAGAACAACAGCTGGCTAAATAATAATTTCCCCGAAAACCTGGGAACACAGCTGGGCGAGGAAATATGGGCCCGGCTGCAGGATGGCTGGGAAGGAACCAACTGGATAAATGAACTGGTTAAGCCAAATGCACCTATGGTAAGTCACTCGCTGAACATCACGGGTGGATCGCAGGATATAATCTATGCCCTGGGTTTCTCCTACCTTGACCAGACTGGTATGATATCAGGTGACCTTACTGATGCCGGACAGAAGAGAATGACAGCAAGGATAAACACCGAATTCATTCTCATGAAGAACGATGATTTTGACATTCTTAAAGTGGGTGAAAACTTTACCTATAATAATAATGTAACAAGATCAATCGGAACAGGTAATATTTACTGGAACGACCTTCATGATGCACTGGTAATCAATCCGCTCATGCCCGCATACTGGGATAAGTCGCCCGATCCGAATGGTTTTACACCAATACTGGAAGGTATAGCAAACAACCAGACCAACCCGCTGGCAACAACCTTTTACAGGCATAACTATGGCTGGTATAAGGGAAATAATGTAGCCGGTAATATCTTTATGGAAATACAGCCCATTGAAGACCTGGTAGTAAGATCATCTTTCGGTATCGATGCATGGTTTGGTCACGGAAGATCATGGAGTCCCACCTACCAGCTGGGAACACTCTATTCAAATCCTTCAGATGCGGCTAACCAGAATATGTATTTTGGTAATAACTGGACATGGTCAAATACTGTAACCTATAATAAGGTATTCGGCGATCATCGCATTACTGCCCTCGTGGGTAATGAGCTCTACAGGAACCAGATTAATATGGAAGTAGGTGGATGGATGGCAAATACAAGGTTCCAGGATCCAGACTATGCTTACCTGAATAACGTGGATAAGACGGATATTAACCAGATAAGTACCTGGGGCGCCGACTGGGCAGCCGGCGGCGGAGGACTGATGTCATATATCGGAAGGCTGCAGTATAACTTCAGGGAGAAATATCTCCTTACAGCTATTATGCGTGCCGATGGTTCCTCTAATTTTGCTGAAGGCAAAAGGTGGGGTATATTCCCCTCTGTAGCGATGGGTTGGGTGCTATCCGACGAAGCTTTCATGTCTTCACTGGCAGATTATATTGATTTTGCAAAGCTGAGGGCAAGCTGGGGACAGAATGGTAACCAGTCAATCGATAACTTTATCTATAGCTCTACAATCAGGTACCTGAGCCCGGGTTATTACTTCGGCGATACAAAAACAGTGTCAGCTCCGACAGCTGTCCCGGCAAGGGTTACAAACCCGGACGTGACCTGGGAAACATCAGAACAGCTTAATATAGGTATCGATACAAGACTCTTTAACACCCGCATGCTTTTCACATTCGACTGGTACAGGAAGATGACCAGGGACTGGCTTGTAATATCTCCCATACTGGGAACATCAGGTGCTGATGCACCATGGATAAACGGTGGTGATATACTCAACAGGGGTATTGAACTGACACTTGGATGGAACGACAGGATCGGTGATATCAGGTATGGTGTTACACTTACCGGTGCTCAAAACCATAATGAGATTACCCGTATTGCAAATGCCGATGGTATAATCCATGGTCCTTCTAGCGTATTGTCGCAGGGAACTGCAGCAATATCCAGGGCCGAAGTGGGTAAACCCATCGGTTTCTTCTACGGCTACCAGACCGACGGTATCCTGCAGAACCAGGATGACGTGGATGCCTATGTTACTCCCGAGGGTAATCCTTACTTCAGTGACCAGAGACCGGGTGATGTGAAATTCGTTGACCGTAACCTCGATGGTGTTATCGATGAAAAGGACAAAACAATGATTGGTGATCCGAACCCGGATTTCGAACTGGGAACACAATTGAGCCTCGAATATAAAGGTATATATATGAATGCTACACTGACCGGCAGGTTCGGAATGCAGGTGGCAAGATCATACCGCTCATTTGCGGATAATTTCGACCAGAACTATACCACGGATATATTCAACCGCTGGCATGGTGAAGGAACTTCTGACCGTATACCAAGACTTAGCTCATCATCACACAGGAATACAAACTTTATTTCTGATATCTATATATATGATGCAGATTACCTCAGGTTAAGCAATCTGACTGTGGGCTATATGCTGGATGACCTGCTTGCAGGGTTTAACGCTGTCTCAAGTGCAAAGGTGTACGTAGCCTTTAAGAACCTCTATACCTTCACAAAGTACGATGGGATGGATCCAGAGGTGAACTTTGGACATGACGCAAGCTGGGCTTCAGGTATTGACCTGGGTCTCTACCCCCAGGCCAGGACAGTGATGTTTGGTTTAAGTGTCTCTTTTTAACCGGAAAAAATAATTACAAATGAAGAATATAATATATATAATTTCTGCTGCGCTCCTGGTCCTTATTACCAGTTGTGGCGAAGACTATCTGGATACAAGAAACCTGTATGAAAAGAGTCTTGAGAACTACTACAGCTCACCAACCGACATCAATGAAGCAATGGCAGGTGTATACCATGCATTGTATACACCCGGTGTACACAGTATGGAACACCTGGCTGCCAACCTGCTTTCAGATATGATGCTTGGTGGTGGCGGACCTGATGATAAATCCGCAAAAAGGGTTGATGCTTTTGAGGATCCCGAAGAAGATACCTATCACGACCTGTGGAAAATATCCTATAACGGGATTTACCGTGTCAATGTAATAATTGAGAAGATGCAGGAAGCCGATTTCTCTGATTACTTCTATACTGAAGAGGAAGCTACAGATTTCAGGGATCAGGCTCTTGGAGAAGCTTATTTTATGAGAGCTTTCTTCTACTTCCGTATGGCCAAATTTTTTGGTGGTGTTCCTCTCATTTTATCAGTGGACGCTCCACGTGATGCTCCAAGGGCTACTATTACCGAAACATACGCCCAGATAGCATCCGACCTTAAACTGGCAATAGAAACAATGCCTGACACACCCTTCCCGTCCATTCCAACCAGCCGTTACGGGCATGCAAACAAATGGGTTGCACAGGCATACATGGCAAGGGCTTTCCTATATTATACCGGCTATATGACCAACCAGGAAGGACAGGCAACAAGCGAACTACCCCTTGCTGAAGGCGGATCATTGACAGCATCACAGGTGGCTGCTTACCTGGAAGATTGTATAAATAACAGCGGGTATGATATGGCAGAAGACTTCAGGAACCTGTGGCCTTATTCTTACGTTAATACAAGTGCCGGTACAGTTGTGCTGCCATGGGCTGAAGATAAAGGTCTTGCATGGGTTGGACAGGATGGGCATTCACCAACCTTCGGTACGGGTAATTACGAAACAATGTTCGCAATACGCTATGCCTTCGGTAACTGGAGCTGGGGACAGTACTATAATAACAGGGTGCCACTGTTTTTCGGACTGAGAGATAACTCACTCGTTCCTTTCGGACAGGGATGGGGCTGGGGTCCTGTTAATCCTAACCTCTGGAATACATGGGATACTCTTGACACAAGGAGAAAAGGCTCAATCCTTGAACTTGGTGTTGCAGAAATGGGTACCGATGGCTATGAAGGCGATAAGGGAGACCATGAGACAGGCTTCTTTAATAAGAAGTATACAACAATACAGCATGGAGGAGATGATGGTGTCGCCGGAATGTTTTATTATATGTACGGGCAAACAAATAATGACATGCAGCTCTGGGCTGCACAGGATTTTATCCTGATGCGCTTTGCAGATGTGCTGCTGATGCACTCGGAAATTACACAGACCCCCGGTGGTATGGATGAGGTCCGCGAACGTGCAGGACTGCTTCCACTCGGGACCTACTCACTTGAAGCCCTTAAGAAGGAAAGACTCTATGAATTTGCTTTTGAAGGACTTCGCTGGTTCGACCTGGTACGCTGGGGCGACTGCGAAGAGGCCTTTGATTATTCAATACCTGTGAGAAACTCCGGTTCAGACGCAACCTACAGTGTTACTTACAGACCAATAACTAAAGGTCTGGTGCCAATACCCGAAACGGAAGTAAGATTATCCAACGGGGTATACCAGCAAAACCCGGGGTGGTAAATGTTAGATCATAATAATAAAAACTAAGAGTTATGAAAAACAAAATAATATTGAGCTTTTTAACGGCTGTGCTTGTCCTTGCCTTTATAGCTTGTGAGCCTATCGTTAAAAGGGAAGTTCTTGAAAATTCAACAACAGTTGATGGAGTTACACTGGTTGCTTCCCAGAGCACACCGGGAGGTAATAAAATTACCCTGGAAATGACAACCCCCGGGGTTAACGGTTACTGGGATTTTAACCTCGGTAAAGCACTTACAAACAGGATTACCATTGTCTATCCTATCCCGGGAACGGCAACCTTTACATTTATCGGTACCCTCGGCGCTGAATTCTTTGAGAAGACTATTGATGTGCAGATCGACCAGCTCGACAATGCGCTCGACCAGGACTGGTACGATCTTGTCAGCAATAATACTGCGGAAGGTAAAACATGGGTGTACGCAGGTGAGCCTGGAGATGGATCGGCCTACTGGTACATGTCAGCTCCCTATAACCCCTTTGAATTGTGGTGGAATGCCGGGGGAGGCGATATGCCACCCGTTGATGTAAACGGTAAGATGGTCTTTGACCTTGATGGTGCAGCTAATTATACATACTATGCCTCACCAACCGCAGATCCGGTAGTAGGCGATTTTGTGCTTGATGTGAAAAACCAGGTGCTCGATGTTAACGGGCCTAATATTCTTGGTGGTGCGCCTACCGGTGGCTACGATATCGGTAACCATGATGGCGTTTATCAAATTATTAGTCTCACCGAGGATGAGATGATACTCTACGTGTCCAATAATGCATGGGCGACCGGCTGGACATGGCACTTTAAGCCAGAAGAAGAGTAGTACACAATGCTTGGATTTTTAACAATAGATGGATTATGTTCGGGTAATTATGCAGGTGGTTTATTGAACGGTAGAAAGGAAATATAATCCTGACTTAAGAGAGTTTTATATTTCGGTATAAAACTCTCTTTCTTCTTCTTCTTGATAACATTAATCCTTAAAGGGATATGCCAAAATCATTTTCTCTTATCACCTTATTTTTCCTTTTTATTGGCATGCCTGGCGCATTGCTGGTGTCATGTCAGAAGGAAACGTACCCTGTATTTACACCTGATTTCAGCTACAGTGTTTCGGACGATGATCCGAATGTTCTGAGATTCGTAAATACAACCACGGGTGAACATGCATATATGCAGTGGGATTTTGGTAACGGGGAAACAACAAACAGGCAACCGGCAAACAAACTCACATATTCTGTATTCTATCCTCTTAAGGGGGATTACCCGGTAACACTTACAATATGGGGTAAAAGCGGTAATGAGGATGATAAGAAAGAAATAAGCAAAATTGTTAGCGTTGATTACAGTGCCCCTGATCCCGACTTTGATTATGAAATTCTCGGGGCTTCACCCAACCTTCTCAAGCTAACTGATGTAAGCACAGGTGATTATGATAGTATCTCCTGGAAACTGGCCGGAAAAGAATATGCCGGTATTCCCGGGGAAACAAGGGTGATCTACCTGGCTATGGGAGCTGACTATATGGTTGAACTGGAAATATCCAGGGATGATATATCTGAATCTGTCGTTAAGGAAATTACCATACAGGCTGATGATCCTGATTTTATGGATCATTATGAAATTGTCTGGTCAGATGAATTTGATGGTGAAGAGATTGATGATGAAAAATGGTTACACCAGACAGGAGCATCAGGATGGGGAAATAATGAGCTGCAAAACTATACGGATGGTGAGAATACAAGCGTCTCCGATGGGATTTTGAGCATTACGGCAGAAAAAACAGGCAGCGGTCAGAACCTGGGCGATTATTCATCCTCCAGGATTAACAGTACTGAAAGCTTTACATACGGTCGTTTTGAAATAAGGGCTAAAATGCCTGATTACAGGGGACCCGGACTGTGGCCGGCCATCTGGATGCTGGGAAGCTCAATCCAGGAAGGTACATCGTGGCCCCTTTGTGGTGAAATAGATATAATGGAATACGTAAGCTGGAACCCTGATCATGTCAGCAGCGCGATTCACACCGAGAGTAATAACCATACAATCGGCAATGCTGTTACTTCCGGGCATGTTTCACTAACTTCCGCGGAAGAAGAATTTCATGTTTATGGTCTTATATGGACCTATACATACCTGGAATTCTATATCGATGATCCGACCAATGTGATTCTGACATATAAAAGGCCGGGTGACTATAACCAGGAAAACTGGCCCTTTGACAGCCCATTTTACTTTCTTCTCAATATTGCTGTCGGCGGAACATACGGTGGTGTTGAAGGTGTTGATGATGATATCTTCCCGGCAGTAATGGAGATTGACTATGTGCGTGTTTACCAGTTAAGATGAACAGTTATTCTGTTTTAGATGATTAAAAATTTTTTAGGACTATAATCAATAATGGCAAAATCAAGATCTTATATATACCGCCTGTCACTAATAGTAGCCCTGGGCGGATTCCTTATGGGCTTCGATGCATCAGTGATATCGGGTGTGGTTAAGTTTATTGAAGTCGACTTCGATCTGAGCAAGCTTCAACTGGGATGGGCGGTTAGTTCACTGACCCTCACATCCACACTCGCAATGTTGATCTCAGGACCGCTGAGCGACCGCTATGGACGCAGGGTGGTTTTGAGAGCTGCTGCCATCCTTTACGGTGTTTCAGCTGTGGGGTCGGCACTCGCACCTTCTTATGCCTTCCTGGTAACAGCAAGGATGATAGGCGGCTTTGGCGTGGGAGCCTCATTGATAACCGCACCCATGTATATAGCCGAAATATCGCCTGCTAAAGTACGGGGTACTATGGTCTCCTTTAACCAGCTCAATATAGTGCTGGGTATATCGGTGGCTTTCTTTACCAACTACCTTATCCTGCGCCTTGGAGACACTCCCTCGGCCTGGGTGACATCCCTGGGTATTGATGAATATAACTGGAGATGGATGCTCGGACTTGAAACGCTGCCGGCAATACTGTATTTCCTCTTCCTGCTGGTGGTGCCTGAAAGCCCCAGGTGGCTCGCTATGAAAGGCAGGGAACAGGAAGCACAAAATATACTTACAAAAGTAACCGACAGGCTGCAGGCACAAAAAGTACTGCAGGCTATAAAGGATAACCTTGAAAAGGATAAAGAAAGAAAATCAATATCCCTGAAGGAACTGTTTAAACCTGCCTTAAGACTTGTACTGGTAATAGGAGTGGTGATAGCCATTACACAGCAGATTACAGGAATAAATGCTGTGTTTTTCTACGCCCCGATGATATTTGAACAAACAGGTATAGGCACAAATGCTTCATTCTCACAGGCTATCTTCGTGGGCCTCACAAACTTACTGTTTACAATACTCGCAATGTGGCTTATTGACAGGCTGGGAAGAAAATTTTTGCTCGTGATAGGCCTTTCCGGGATAATCTTCTTTATGGGCCTGCTCTCAGCCGGCTTCGCAAAAGCTACCTACAGGCTTGATGCTGATGACGTTGAAGTGCTTCAGGAAAAAATTGAAAGCCCTCACTGGTATAAAATCCAGGATATAAGCTATGACAGCGATCTGAGCTATAAAAAGGCCGTCTCAAGGACACTTGGAGACGATGTACTCGTAAAACACCAGACCGACCTTATAACCAGGGCAATAGATATCAACCCCTGGCTTATTCTCATCGGAATACTTGGATTTGTAGCGTCTTTTGCCGTTTCTATCGGGCCAGTGATGTGGGTCCTTTTCTCAGAACTCTTCCCTAACTGGATAAGGGGGGTAGCAATATCCTTCGTCGGCTTTATAAATTCGGGCATCAGTTTTCTTGTTCAGCTTGTATTTCCCTGGGAACTGGCAAACCTCGGGAATTCAATGACCTTCCTGATCTTTGGCGCCTTTGGAGCTGTCGGCCTGGTATTTATCCTGCTAACACTACCGGAAACCAAGGGCAAAACACTGGAAGAACTCGAGCTTATACTTGCTAAGAAAAACTTAAAATATAATAATCATGACTGAATTTAAAAATGTGCTGGTAATAATAGGATTATTTACAATTATGGCTTTCGGCTGTAACAGCACCGGAGAGAAAAGGAGCACTTCTTCTGAAGGTCCAGGTAAAGTGGAGTTAAAGAAAACCGACGGTAAATACAGGCTGTTTGTCAACGGGGAAGAATTTTACGTTAAGGGCGCCGGGCTGGAATTCGGTAATATTGAAGCACTTGCAGAGAGTGGGGCCAATTCCTTCAGGACATGGAGGACCGATAACGGCCGCCAGACTGGTAAAGAAGTGCTTGATGAGGCTCATAAACATGGTTTGATGGTCCTGATGGGTATTGAAGTGGGCAGGGAACGTCACGGTTACGATTATAACGATACCGCCTGGGTGGCAGAACAGAAAGAAGATATACGCAGACAGGTGATGGAACTGAAAGACCATCCTGCACTGCTGGCATGGGGTATAGGTAATGAATTGAATCTGAGGTATACAAATATGAAAGTATGGGACGCTGTGAATGATATCGCCTTAATGATACACGAGATTGATGGCATGCATCCCACAACAACAATGCTGGCCGGTATAGGTAAGGATGAGGTGGACTATCTTACCGAAAATTGCCCTGATATTGACTTTCTCAGTGTGCAGTTCTACGGTGATATTGAAAACCTTGCCACACGGATTGATGAGGCAGGATATGATGGACCTTACCTGGTAAGCGAATGGGGTGCAACAGGCCACTGGGAAGTCGGTGAAACACCATGGGGGGCACCTATTGAGCAGACCTCAAGCGAGAAAGCAGCAGCGGTGAAATCCAGGTATAAAAATGCAATCCTTGCTGACAGCTCAAACTGCATGGGATCATTTGTATTCCTCTGGGGGCAAAAACAGGAAAGAACACCTACATGGTACGGTCTCTTTACTGAAGATGGTGAGAAAATGGAAGCTATTAATGTAATGCAGTACTTCTGGACCGGTGAATGGCCTGAAAACAGGGCTCCTGAAATAAGAGAAGCAAAAATAAACGGCCTGGGCAGATATGATGGGATAATACTGAGCCAGGGCTCTGAAAATACGGCATACGTGCAGTATAATGATCCGGATAATGACAGTATATGGGTGGAATGTGAAATAATGAAAGAAGCCACCGTGCTGGGAGATGGAGGCGATTTTGAGCCCCGGCCCCCGTCAGTTGAAACAGAGATTAAATGCACGCCTGAAGGGAAAATAAGCTTTACAGCCCCCGGGGAGAAAGGCGAGTATCGCTTATTTATATATGTAAGGGATGGCAATAATCATGCAGGTACTGTGAATATCCCCTTTAAAGTGGAGTAAAGAGTAAGTTCCAGTATGATGTTGTTAAGCTCTGGGGTGTATATCCCCTTTAAACTGGAATAAAGAGGAGGTCTTTTTGAGTAATAAGGTTTTTTTACATAAACAGGAATACAGGCAGCAGGATCTTACAATCAATGGGAAACCTGTAACTATTGACGGGCAGGAATATTATTCAATTGAGAACTATCATCTCATGGATCCCTTCCTGATGTCAATTGTAAGTAACTCGGACCACTGGATGTATATCTCAAGTACGGGAGGACTAAGTGCTGGCAGAAGAAACCCTGACAACGCCATTTTTCCCTATTATACAGACGATAAGATACATGAATCATACCTGACCACCGGAAGCAAAACACTCATATTGGCCGGAACAGATGATAAAAAGTGCCTCTGGGAACCTTTTTCAGATAAATACAGGGGACTTTACCGTATCAGGCGAAATATTTATAAGAATATTCCCGGTAACAGGGTGATCTTCGAGGAAATTAATGAAGACCTGGAGCTTATATACCGCTACGCGTGGATGAATAGTGAAAAATATGGCTGGATAAAGAAAACAACCCTTGTCAACCACTCGGGTCAGTCCAGGCAGTTGTCAGTGCTTGATGGTCTGAGAAATATACTCCCTTACGGGGTGGATCAAAGGATGCAGAATGAGATGAGCACGCTGGTTGATGCCTACAAAAAGAGTGAGCTCGACTTAAAAACCAGGCTGGGTATCTTCAGGCTGGCATCTATTCCTGTTGACCGGGCAATACCAAGTGAAGCACTGAAATGCACAAGCGCATGGTATACAGGGTATGAGCCGGTATCAGTTTGCCTGGACCATAAGCAATTGCAAAAATTTGAAAAGGGCCAGGCCATTGAAACCGGGAAAGAACTGAAAGGTGTGAGAGGCTCTTATTTCACCCTGGGAGAAATTGAACTTGAACCTGGTAAGCATGTTCATTCCTACTTTGTTGTTGAGCTTGAACAGGACTCCGCTGATATTGAAAACCTGGTTTACCTGCTGGAAAATAATAATGATCTGCCGGCCGAACTGGAAAAGGATGTGTCCCTGGGAACGGACAAGCTTATTGAACTTGTAGCTAAAGCAGATGGCATACAGCATAGCGCCGATCGTATGAGCAGTATCAGGCACTTCTCGAATGTGCTGTTTAATGCAATGAGGGGAGGACTGTTCGAAGATGCCTACCTGGTAAACAGGGAATATTACAGGAGACATCTGCGCAGGTTCAACAGGCTCTTATTCCCAAAATATGAAAAGTGGCTGGATGATCTGCCAGTGACAATGGACCTGGAGGAACTAATTCATAGGGTTAAAAAATTTGGCGATACTGACCTGTTAAGATTAACATATGAATACCTGCCTTTAAGTTTCAGCAGGCGTCACGGTGATCCCAGCAGGCCGTGGAACCACTTCGATATCAGGCTAAAAGAGGAGGATGGATCACCATCATTGAGCTACCAGGGGAACTGGAGGGATATATTTCAGAACTGGGAAGCCCTGGCTCTTTCATACCCCTTGTTTCTTCCTTCGATGATAAGCCGCTTTCTTAACAGCTCCACTATAGATGGTTATAATCCCTACCGCATAAGCAGTGATGGTATCGACTGGGAATTACTCGATCCGGACGATCCCTGGGCACATATTGGTTACTGGGGCGACCACCAGGTAATCTACCTCCTCAGGTTGCTGGAACTGCAGCATGAATTTAACCCGGGCCAGCTTGATGAATGGTTCGACCTGGAAATATTTTCCTATGCCAATGTCCCCTACAGGATAAAAGATTATAATGAAATACTGGATGATCCTTACGAAACCATTGATTTTGATGATGAAAGGAATCGTGAACTCGAGGAACAGTATACTCTTATGGGTGCTGATGCTAAAATGCTGGTGGACACGGACCGAAGCATTATAAAGGCCTCACTGACGGAAAAGATACTGGTGTCACTGCTTGCAAAGGTCGTTAACTTTATTCCCGGTGCAGGTATGTGGATGAACACCCAGCGTCCCGAATGGAACGACGCCAATAACGCCCTGGTAGGAAACGGTGCATCAATGGTGACTCTTTACTACATGCGCAGGATGCTGAACTTCCTGGCTGAAATTTATTCGGGAACAGGCGATGCATCATTTAAAATCCGGTCTGAAATCGCAGAACTGTTCGGATCGGCTTATAATATTCTTCAGGAAAACAGGAGTAAAATGGCCGGTAAGCCTGGTGACAACCTTCGCAGAAAGATCATGGATAAACTGGGCATGGCAGGGAGTAATTACCGTAAGAAGGCTTACAGTGGATTATCAGGAGAACTGACTGGGATAAGTGCTCAACGTTTGATGGGATTTTTTGATATCCTCTCTGAATATATTGATCTCAGTATCCGGGAGAATAAACGCCCTGACGGACTTTACAATGCCTATAACCTGGTCAATATTTCAGGCTCATCCCTTGAGATTGTACCCCTGCAGGAGATGCTGGAGGGACAGGTTGCCATACTGGGTAGCGGGATTTTGAAACCAGCAGAAGCTGTCCAGCTCATAGAAAATATGTTCGACAGTGACCTTTACAGGGCCGACCAGGATAGTTTTATGCTTTACCCCAATAAGGAGCTGAAGGCCTTCAGGGAGAATAATATTTTACAGCGTGAAGATGTGGAGGCATCGGCACTCCTGCAAAAGATGACAGCCCTTGGTGATAATTCAATCATCCGGGAAGATACACGGGGTACTTATCATTTTAACGGTACCTTAAGAAGTTCTGAAGATCTTAACAGGACACTGGATAATGTTGCAAAAAGGCATGACTCCCTGGTTGAAAAGGAGAGAAAACTGTTAAACAGGCTTTACGAAAAGGTGTTCCAGCATAAAAAATTTACTGGCAGAAGCGGGTCGTTCTATAAATACGAAGGACTGGGAAGTATTTACTGGCACATGGTGTCAAAGTTTCTGCTTGCAACTGGTGAATATATTCCTGAAGCCTCCGGGGAAAATTGTGATAAAGAAGTTATTGACAAACTTATTGCACTCTATTACAGGATCAGGGCAGGAATAGGGATGGATAAATCACCTTCAGATTATGGGGCCTTCCCCTTTGACCCTTATTCCCATACACCCTCAATGACAGGTGTGCAACAACCGGGAATGACCGGCCAGGTAAAAGAGGATATTATTTCCAGGTACATCGAACTTGGTATAACAATCGAAAACGGAAGCCTGGGCTTTAAACCACTTCTTTTAAGAAGAAAAGAGTTTATTAAAGATAAGCAGGGTCTGGAAAGCCTTGAATTTACACTTTGTGGTACCCCTGTAAGGTATGTAATTGCGGAAAAACCATCGGTGAAAATTGTGTACGAGCATGGGGATGAAGAGAGCTCTGAAGGACTATTTTTAAGAAGAGAACAAAGCCGGGCTGTGTTTTCCAGGCAGGCCGGCATAGATAGAATAGATGTCAGGATACCCTTAAATTATCTTGTTGAAATTTAGTAATATGGATATAAAGAAATACCTTTTAATAGTATTTGCGCTGTTTTTTGCCGGTACGGGCTACCTGGGCAGCCAGGATCTTAATGCAGCGATAGAGGAAGAAATCAATCAGATTATTAAGCAACTCAGCCTCGGCGAAAAAGTCAGGATGTGCCATGCACAATCAAAATTCAGCAGCCCGGGTGTTGAACGCCTTGGCATCCCTGAACTGTGGATGTCAGACGGTCCGCATGGTGTGCGGGCGGAGATTGAATGGGATAGCTGGAATTATGCCGGGTGGACAAATGACTCGTGTACCGCGTTTCCTGCCCTGACATGCCTGGCTGCAGGCTTTAATCCCGGTATAGCATATGAATATGGCCGCGCTGTTGGCGAAGAGGCACGCTACAGGAAGAAAGATATTCTCCTTGGGCCCGGCGTGAATATCTACCGCACCCCCCTAAACGGGAGGAATTTTGAATATATGGGTGAAGACCCCTTCCTTGCTTCAGAAATGGTTGTCCCGTACGTGAAGGGTGTCCAGGTAAATGGTGTGGCAGCTTGTGTCAAGCACTATGTGCTGAACAACCAGGAAACAAGACGGAATAATATTGATGTTGATCTAAGCGACAGGGCCCTCCATGAAATATACCTGCCTGCATTTAAGGCGGCTGTGACTGAAGGACGTGCCTGGTCTGTCATGGGCTCGTACAATAAATACAGGGGACAGTACTGTACACATAATGAGATTCTTGTTAACCGGATACTGAAAGGCGACTGGGGCTTTGACGGGGTATACCTGTCTGATTGGGGATCAGCTCATGATACAGAAGAGGCGGCCCTGTACGGGCTGGATATCGAAATGGGAACAGGCTCGGACGGACTTACCTACTCTCTCAAAAACGCCTATGATAATTATTTCCTTGCCATACCTTTCCTTCAAATGATAGAGAACGGTGAGATTGATGAAGCAGTTGTGGATGATAAGGTGAGACGTATACTGCGGCTCATGTTCCGCACAACAATGTCTGCAGACCGTCCCCATGGCTCCAAAGGAAGCCAGGCTCACTTCGATGTGGCCAGGAAGGTGGCCAGGGAGGGTATTGTCCTGCTGAAGAATGAGGATAATTTCTTTCCCCTTGACCCGGCTGGAAATATTAAGATTGCAGTGATTGGTGAAAATGCAACACGGAGGATGAGTGTTGGGGGAGGCTCGTCCGAATTAAAACCCATTCATGAAATATCACCCCTCCAGGGTATCAGGGAAAGATTTGTGAATGCAGAAATAGTACATGCCATGGGCTATGCTTCAGGTCCTCCTGTCTATGGCTATGTGGTCCCTTCATCGCTTGATGCCGACTCCCTAAGGAGAATAGCCCTGGAAACAGCCCGGGAAGCTGATATGGTGCTTTTTATCGGGGGCCTGAATAAAAATCATAAACAGGATTGTGAGAATGGAGACAGGGAAGGGCTGGGGCTGCCATTCGGACAGGATGAACTGCTAAGGGATATCCTGTCGGTCAATAAAAATGTTGGAGTGATACTTCTAAGCGGTAACGCGGTGGCCATGCCCTGGCTGGAAGATGTTAAAGGCCTGGTGCAGGCCTGGTACCCGGGTAGTGAAGGAGGCAGGGCAATAGCCGATATTGTCTCAGGTGATGTTAATCCATCAGGTAAACTGCCCTTTACTTTTCCACGTAAGCTGGAAGATAACGGGGCACATGCATTCGATGATCTTTCATACCCCGGCGTTGATGATAAACAGGTCTATAAGGAAGACATACTGGTAGGTTACCGGTGGCACGATACCAAAAATATTGATCCTCTCTTTGAATTTGGCTTCGGTCTGTCCTATACCTCCTTCAATATTAACTCTGCATCTGCTGAACGGGATTCATATTCTGTTTATGATGATATTAAGCTGAGTGTTGAGATTGAAAATACGGGCGATAGGGAAGGGGCAGAG
>JAZBOI010000235.1:0-5756 GCA_036351095.1 Bacteroidales bacterium
AAGCACTTTTGTTGCAGGCGACAGTATTTTGGCCGTCTCAGCCATAAATTTCACACCGGCAAAAACAATTATATCAGCCTGTGCCTCAGCTGCCCTTCTTGAAAGGTCCAGGCTGTCGCCAAGGTAATCAGCGATATCCTGTATATCGCCTGTCTGGTAATAATGAGCCAGAATAATGGCATTCTTTTCTTTTCTAAGCCTGTTAATTTCAGCTCCTATATCCATAGCCGGATCTATCCTCTCATCCACGTAGCCCTTTTCACTGTGATCCGTAGTTTTTAACATAATACTATATATTAATACTTTATAATTTAAATTTATATAATGATAATAATAGGCTGTTAATACTGTTCAAACAAATTTTAAAAATGTCTTGCAAATATTGATATTAATACCGGGAAAACACTTTTTCAACAATCCAAAAATTATACCGTTTTTGATTAACAGTCTCTTATATATTTTACCAACAGTTGTTCAAATTATGATAAATGCAAATTTCATCAACAAAGCTAATGTATTTTGTTGTTTAATAAAGGTTGAAATATTGCTTTTAAATAATAACAAAAAACCGGTTTAAGGTTTTTAAATGTGCCAGGTGTTAAAAGGGTACTCTTTTTCAATAATTATAAAACAATAATCAACAGTTATTAACAACAAATTAAACAAAGAACATTCCCGCTTCCCTGTTGTTATGATAGAAGGACTGATTGCTCAGTAATAAGAAATTTTAAAGGGTTTAAATATTAATATCCCTTATTTTGTTGGTATCTTTAGAACTGACAGAATACTATAAAAATGAAGAAAAAAATTGCACTTTCAGCAGATCATGCGGGTTTTCATATGAAGGAAAAAGTAAAAAAATACCTTGTTGAATCCGGATATGAGATAAAGGATTTCGGCACTTATTCAGAAGAAAGCACGGACTATCCCGATTATGTCCATCCGGCCTCATCTGCAGTTGAATCAGGACTTTTTGATGTTGGCTTTGCCTTCTGCGGAAGCGGTAATGGCACTACCATAACTGCAAACAAGTATCCCGGGATAAGGTGTGCGTTGTGCTGGAATGAAGAAATAAGCCGGCTGGCCAGGTCTCATAATAATGCAAACATGTGTTCACTGCCCGCAAGGTTTATATCCGATGCAGAGTCAATACTGATTGTTAAGACTTTCCTTGAGACAGGCTTTGAAGGGGGCAGGCATAAAAGAAGAATAGATAAAATATCATTAAAAAGAGTATAGATGCTTTCAAGCACCTGCAAATATGGAATCAGGGCGGTGGTATATATTGCCGGGAACAGTAAGAAAGGGGAGAAAATAGGTATAAAAAAGATCTCTGCCGACCTCGGCCTGCCGATGCCCTTCCTTGCAAAGATTCTTCAGCAAATAGCCAAGAAGAAAATTCTGGATTCTTCCAAAGGGCCGCATGGCGGCTTTTCTCTTGCCCGTGATCCGAAGGATATACATATCATTGAAGTAGTCAAGGCCATTGACGGTGAAGATGTTTTTCACAGATGTGTACTGCATAATGATAATTGTGTGAGCTTTGAAAATTCACAGGGTGCATGTATACTGCACAATGATTATGTTAAGGCGAGGAGGAAGATTGAAAAACTATTCGAAACAAAAACCGTTCAGAACCTGGTAACAACAGCACGTAATTCTAATGTTTTATACTGATATTTGATATGGCAGGTATTTACATTCATATTCCTTTCTGCAAGAAGAAATGTCATTATTGTGATTTCTATAAGACTCTCGACACGGGTATGGCTGAAAATTTTATCAGGGCCCTTGTAAAGGAAATGATATTGCAAAAAGACTACCTGGAAAACAAAAAGGTTAAAACAATCTACCTTGGCGGAGGAACACCATCAGTTCTCACTGCGGCACAGGTAAGGGAAATACTTGAGAAGCTTGGTGCTGCTTTTGATATAGCCGAAGATGCTGAAATTACAATGGAGGTAAACCCGGATGATATAAGCAGGGTTTATGCCAGGGACCTTAAACAGGCAGGGATAAACAGGATCAGTCTCGGTATACAGTCATGGAACAACGATATCCTTGCTTTTCTCAACAGGAGGCATACTGCAGATGAGGCAGAGCAGGCCCTGAAGGACATAATGGCATCAGGTATTGATAATATTTCTGTTGACCTCATTTACGGCATACCGGGACTACAGACAGGACAATGGAAAGATGAGCTGCAAAAGACAGTTAACCTGGATATTAAGCACATTTCAGCCTACCACCTCACTGTTGAAGAAGACACCATGTTGGGCAAAATGAAAAAGAGCGGAAACTTTAAGGAGATTAGCGAGGAAGAAAGCGAAAAGCAATTTAATATGCTGATAGATATATGCAGGAAAAACGCTTTCGTTCAATATGAAATTTCAAACTTCTGCAAAGACGAATGGTATTCCGTTCACAATACCAATTACTGGAAGCAGGAAGCCTACCTGGGGCTGGGACCGTCGGCACATTCTTATGACGGTGAAAGCAGGCAATGGAATGTAGCTGATCTGCAGGCATATTTACGATCCATTGAAAAAGACACAGTACCTTTCACTGTTGAAGTTCTTACCCAGAAAGATAAGTATAATGAATACATAATGACATCACTGCGCACGATGTGGGGTATCAATATTGACATGGTAGAGGAAAAAATCAACAAAGAATCACGCGACTACCTCAATAACCTGGCCACACGTTTCGTCAAATATGGAATGATGACAAGAAAGGGCAACCAGCTGATGCTGACCGATCAGGGCAGGATGATTTCCGACAATATAATCTCAGAGCTGATGATGGCCTGAGATCTCTGTACTATATTTACCTGAGCATAAAGCTGCTGGATCCTATATTATTTCCTGCAAGGTACAGGTCGATCTTATAGGTACCTTCAATGAAATCACCGTTATTATCAACAAAAATACTCATCTCAACGTCCTTGTTAAGGTAGTCGACCGTACGGTTCTCCGTAAAAAACATTCTTTCCCCATCAAGCTCGAAATAATTATCAGGTGAATTGGTTATTACCAGCCCGTCTGGCCTGGTGACCCTCATGTAAACCGTAAGCTTCCCGGCTTCCACGATGGGATTTTCATTCAGTATAAAAGCCACTTCCAGTTTTTCAAAGCGATCAAGCCGGTCGGTTTCCTTGCGTTTCTTGTTAAGGACCACAGGCCTTATCTCGCGGGCTTTAATTACTGAAGCCACCTCTACCTTTGAAGAAAGCTCACTCTTTTCCTGTGAAAGGGCAAGGTTACTTTGCTCCACCTGCCTCATCTGCTCTTTTATCTCAACGTTCTCAGCCATCAGGAGCTGGTTTCTTGTATTGAGCGAATCAATCTGCACTATGTAGCTTTTCATTATTTCACGCATGGTCGCTATCTCTTTGCGATATGTCCTGATGGTCTGCACATTGGATGCATTTATAGCCAGCAGGCGCTCTATCTTTTGCACCTCTTCCTCGAGCTTGGCATTCAGGGTATCGTTATTGGTTTTAAGGGTATCATACCCGTGCTTCAGCATAACCAGCTCATTGGTAAGTGAGTCCTTCTGTTCGGTCAGGAGGGTCTCCATCTCAACCATATTGTTGCGCTGGATAAAATATAATATTATCATTGCAGCAAGTACTGTACCCAGCACACCGGCTATAACAAGCATGATGGTTCTTGTTTTATTGCTTTTCGGGTCAGGCCCGCCGGTATTCTGATCACCGCTGCCGGTATTCCTGTGACCATTGCCATTATTCTGATCACCACTGCCGGTATTCCTGTCAGAACTTTCCGTCCCGTTAAGATTCCTATCCTCTTCCATGTTTGTGATTTTATTCTGTTTAAGCCCTCAAATTTACGAATAATTTGTCATTCCGTTGACCACCTTCAAGTGCTATATTAATGCCTTATGCCCTGTGATATCCTGAAAGCCTCCTGTCCCGGATATCCTGACTGCGCCCCGAACCTGCCTTTATAAACGCGATAATATCCCAGATCGTATAGGATCACAGTCAGGTGGTTTAAAAAAAATGTATAATAAATTTTGATTATCTGCTGCTATGAATTTTACAATTCCTAAATTTTCGGCGCAAAGAATTTGTAATTTAAAAAAGGATCATATGAGCGGTTTTTACGGCGCTATTTCAAAGAACGATACTGTAAAGGATGTTTTTTACGGGACTGATTATAATTCACACCTTGGCACAAGAAGGGCGGGCATGGTTTTTTATAATCCTAAGAAGGGTTTTCAACGAAAAATTCACAGCCTGGAAAACAGTTATTTCAGGACAAAATTCGAAGATGATCTTGACAAATTCAGCGGCCGGCAGGGCATAGGAGTGATAAGCGACACCGATCCGCAACCCATAATGTTCAATTCCCATCTAGGGCGTTTTGCGATAGCCACCGTATGCCGCATGGTTAATATAGAGGAGCTGGAGGAATATTTCCTGGCCGATAAAAAACATTTCACTGAAAACTTCGAGGGCAATGTTAATCCTACTGAAGTGGTTGCCAACCTTATATGTGAGGAAAATGATTTTGTTGCCGGCATTGAGAATGTGTATGACAAGGTTAAAGGATCATGTTCGCTCATCATACTTACACCTGACAGGATTATTGCAGCGCGTGACAAGCTGGGACGCACACCCGTGCACATAGGCAAAAAGGAAGATTCCTGGGCAGTTGCCTCGGAAACAACATGTTTTCCGAATACGGGATATGAGGAGGTTTATTTTTTAGGTCCGGGTGAGATTGTAGAAATTACGGCTGACGGCTACAGGACACTGAGAAAGAAAGGGGATAAGATGCAGATATGTGCCTTCCTGTGGGTTTATTACGGCTATCCTTCGTCAGATTATGAGGGTATTAATGTTGAGCAGTGCAGGTACAGGTGCGGGGCTGCCCTTGCCCGCCGCGACAGTGTTGAGGCCGACCTCGTTTCGGGCATACCTGATTCAGGTATCGGTCATGCCATAGGCTATGCCAATGAGAAACATATACCCTATGCACGGCCCTATTTGAAATACACGCCCACATGGCCCAGGAGTTTTATGCCGCAGAACCAGTATATGAGAGACCTGGTTGCCAAGATGAAACTCATCCCCGTGAAGTCCCTCATCAACGGAAAAAGACTGGTATTCTGCGATGATTCAATAGTCAGGGGCACCCAGTTAAGAGACAATACTGCAGATCTGAAAGAGGCAGGTGCCGCGGAGGTACATATGAGAATAGCATGCCCGCCCCTTACCTTTCCCTGTAACTTCCTGAACTTTTCCCAGTCGCGTTCAACGCTCGAGCTGGCCAGCAGGAAAGCAATTGAAAAGCTTGAAGGATCGGAGAGGGACCTGGATGAATATGCAAACCCGGCATCAGAAAAATACAGGGCCATGGTTGAGCAGATAGCCCTCGACATGGGCATTGATTCCCTTATTTTCCAGGATCTTAATGACCTGGTGGCTGCGATAGGCCTGCCAAAGGAACAGTTGTGCACACACTGCTGGGACGGCAGCAGTTATTATTGATAATATTTCAGTTTTTTTTGCTGTCAACTGTTAAATATTCTTTATGCAAGTCCTAATTGATCAGTTTTCAGTACTTTTATACTTCTTTACAATAACATGTTACACAAAAACCTGAAAATAATGCAAAAACATCTTCTTATTCTTGCGGGGCTGTTTGCCCTTTTACTTGGCGCCTGTTCTTCACAGGAAAAACAGGGCGAACTGAAAATCGAATATGAAAAGTACCGGCTCGATA
>JAZBOI010000236.1:0-6498 GCA_036351095.1 Bacteroidales bacterium
GATAGCTTTGATATTGAGGGTGCACCAGGCCGGTGAATAGTTGTTGCCGCTGGCGTCCCTGGCATAGATTTCATCCTTGCCCTTTTCTTCCTCGGGCAGATCTTCATACTTCCTTTCTCCCTGGTACTCGGCATATAATTTAATATGCAGCCTTTCGGCCTTGTAGTTAAACCTTGTTACACCGAAGAAGGGTGCCGCATGCCGGGACGGACTGGTACTGCCATCATCCAGTTCCTCTTCTCCTTTCTGGAAGTTGAGGTCTGACGAAAGACTGAATCCGGCAGGCAGTTTCACCTCAAATCCGGCCTGTAAACCGTAAACCCTTGCTACAGCAGCATTCTGTAATGCCTGGACCCTGCTCATAATGCCATCATACATGATGCTGTCAAGCCCTCCAAGCCGGAAGTCCCTTCGTACAATCGCATTCTGCAGGATTGTGTAGTAGCCGGTAATATCGATTTTTAATACATCGTCAAACACCCTGGCTATACCCAGGTCGGCGTTCCATGCATATTCTGCTTCCAGGTCGGGATTTGGAACAACAACTGAGCCCGGCTCGGAATCAAATATCTTTCCAATGTCATCAACGTTGGGAGACCGGAAGGCAGTTCCTATGTTGGCACTTATCACGAGCCTGTCGGTCGGACGGTACACTCCCCCAAAGCTTCCCGTGAGGGCACCCCTGTTGATCTTTGCTGATGAAAAGGGGAAAGGGTAGAAGGTATTATCAAATTCGGCATTGAGCATATAGTGATTATACCTTAAGCCTGCCTGCAGGGTGAGTTTTTCGGACAGCATGTATTCATCATTTAAATAAGCGGCAAGAGAGGTCCATTCAGCCTGGGGGTATCTCGAAGGTCCCGGTACACTGACACCTGTCACAATATTCTCATCTGTACCGGTGGAATTTACATCATTAAGTATGTATTCAATGCCGTAAAAGACTGTATTCCTTTGGCCTGTCGACTTTATAAAATCAAGGTTAAACGAATAAGCCTGTACTGCCTCAAACCTCTTACTGCGAATTTCACTGTTCAGTGAACGGTCAATGCGGCTTTCCCCGAACGACTGCTGTGCCAGCCGCAGTGTAGCCTCATCATAAACAGCATTATCAGCTTTGTGATTTATGGTAAGCAGGTTCATCATCCATTTCTGCGGACCATAGTCCCATTCAGCGTAACGTGCAGTGCCATTGCGCACCCTGTTATGCCTGTCGTACCTGCCGTAGGGTGATGTTTCAGAATAGTGAAAGCCATATACGAAATCCCACCTGTCATTTGGCCTGAATCTCACTTTCTGCATAAGGTTCAGCTGTGAATAGGCCGATGGTATTTGAAGCAGGGGGTTGTTTTGTGTAATAATCCTGTCAACACTGTCCTGTCTCTGCACATAATAATCCTTGATATAATCGTCGGGACCGTGTCTGCCCTGGCGCAGATGATCATAATCCCAGTAGCTGAAGCTGGTGACCAGTGCCCATTTATCCCATCCTGCATTTACATCAAAATGTCCTGTTTTTTCATTATTGGCCGAGGAGTAGCGTGAAACGGCCTTGCCGCTGACCAGTATATCTTCGTCACCTGCCAGTTCAGGAACGAGGGTCTGAAAACTCATCACCCCTCCTATGGCATCGCTGCCGTATATTACAGAGCCGGGTCCGAACAGCACCTCTGTATTTCTCATGGCAAACGGATCCAGGTTAATGACATTCTGAATATTACCACCCCTGAAAATGGCAGTATTCATTCTTACCCCGTCAACCGTATACAATAAGCGGTTGGTGGCAAAACCCCTGATCATGGGGCTGCCTCCTCCCTGCTGACTTTTCTGTATATATACCTTACCGGATATGCCAAGCAGATCAGCTGCTGTCTGCAGGTTCTGCAATTCGACCTCCCGGGGAGATATGGAAATGATTTTTGATGGCACCCTGTCCGTTGTCTGTCTCCAGCGGGTGGCAGAAACAACAATTTCTTCAAGTTCAATATTGGATGCCTCAAGATAGACCCGGAAAGACCGGGACTCCAGTTCGGAAAAGCTCATTACCAGTGTTTTATAACCAAGAGTCCTGATCTCAATCTTATCTGCGTTCCTGAAATCGGAAATATCTGCCTGCCCTTTTGCATTGGTTGTGGCAAATGCACGTGGACTGTCACTGATAATGGTGGCCAGTTCAATCGGCCTGTGACTGTCACTGTCCATTATGCTTATTGTCTGGGCTCCGGCAATAATACCGGAACACAGGAATAAGCATAATATGAATATTTTCTTCATTCTCTTTATCTGATTTTCTAAATTATACTATTATACTCGGGCTGCCCTGGCTGTTGGTATTCTAGGCCTGCTGTGACCTGAAAACTCACAGCCCAGATGGCCTGGCAAACCCTCCGCCTGCTGTGACCTGAAAACTCACAGCCCCTGTAACCTGGCAATTCACAACCTTTTAAGGCTGGAAAAGTTCACCGATAAATATGATCAGCTAAAGCGGGGAGGTGGCTTTGGCGGGGGTATGTTGAGTGAATTATAGAGATCTGCGTAAGCAATGAATTTACTGGTTTTCTGAGGACGTGCTTCCAGGGGGGATGCAGTGGATTCAGTGATGAAGACCAGTTTGAACCATGGATTGATATGAACTTTCCTGTCATTCTTCCGGGCGTCGGTATCCAGGGCAAATCTCCCCAGCTCGCTGATCATGTTTTTGATGAGGGTTTCCTCAATATCCCACCAGCAGCGGTAATAAATACTGTCGCCAACAATTTTTGTTTCAACAATATCATACATCTGCGACTTATACTCGAATTCCCTGGAATGTTCCCATCTTAATTCTGTTTCAGTTTCTTCCATTGTGAACCCGAGCAGGACCAGGCGCTCCTTATCTATGCCCTCCCTGATGCTTTCATTAACCTGCATCCTTACCATTTCCTTCCTGTGAAGTAAGCAGAGGTATGTGCCCGTGGACGGTGCGAACAGGACAAGAATGAAAAATATGGAAAAGATTTTATGTTTCAAAACGGCAACCTTTAACTGCAAATTTAAAAAAAATCAAAACCTTTAAGCAGCTTATACAACAGCTCCAAAAAAGTAATCTTCAGCTACAGGATTAATTAAAATCAATACCTTAAGAATGGTTTCACAAGAGCTCCAAAGGCCAATCTTCAGGTAAGTATTTAATAAAAATCTTTACCTCAAGACGGGTATTACAGGAGCTCCAAAGGCCAATCTTCAGGTAAGTATTTAATAAAAATCTTTACCTCAAAACAGGTTTTACAGGAGCCCCAAAACTCATGCCAGCTTTTTATACAAAGGGAGAATATTGTTATAAGCGTGCCTGGAGGTGAGATGCTTGGCCACGCTACTATTAATTAACAATGATCTCATCACAGAATATCCAGGATGGCAGACCTGCGGCGTTATGCCAGTCTGGAGCCTTTTTCATGTTGTGTGCATATATTTTTACAAAACGCGTGTCAAGGGGCTTGAACTTAAAATCGAAATATTCAATATCATTTACCTTACTGCCGGGTTGCAGCGGCCTTGAGCTTTCTATTTGCATGATGTCCCTGAATGATTGTTTGCCGGGCAGTTCGTTAATATTCCCCGGGGCAGCAGCAAGCCTCACAAATTCCGGGAAGAACACAATATGATTCGTAACCTGGAGAAAGGCGGTATGAACATTCTCAATTGTTTTTACCTCACCCAGGTCAATAATTATCTCCATATCATTTCCTTCAAAACCAAGCCAGTTTGAATAAAAGTTTGCGCCTCCGAAAGCCCCGTCGGTCAGTGCCATTGGGTCTTCTGAGGCATATTTTTTCGGGGCAGTAAGTGCCTGTACCTTTTTGCCTGCGGCAGCATTCGGCATTTCCGATCTTGTTATTGTCTGACGGTAGGAGTCGACATATTCGGACACCCTGTATCCCATTTCATTCATCATCTCAATGCCGGCGGTATTGCAAATGTTCGCAAACAGTTCAAGCCTTGGCCCGGCCTGTTCAAGATTATACCGGCCTGTCATGCCCTTCCTGGATGCTTCCAGTGCTGCATAGTGAGTGCTCAGCCTTGCTGTCCGGACCCTTTGCAGCACCCCGGGTTTCGATGAAACGGACTCTTCGGCCTTATCAAAGAGCCCATCGTATTTTTCAAGCAATCCGGGTCTCAGGAAGGAATCGAAGCCCTGTGAGGGATCACCATAAAGGAAGAGAAAGAATTCCGGTACCTTTTTAATCTCCTCGTGGATTATATCGATGTATTCCCTTATATAGCCGGCTGCCTCCTCATAATAGGCTTCTGTAAATTCATTTATTATATCCCCGGTTTCCAGGTCCGGGTTCCAGAGAAGTTTAGCAGTGAGGTAGGACCTCAGCTCAAAAAGCTCACTGGGGTTATGGCTGTGCTGTTCAAAAATCCACTTTGCATTATTGTCCCTGAAGAACCTGATATTTGGCCCAAGAGTATGTATATTGGGAAAGGGGGCAAGAAAATTAGTGAATTGTGTTGTGTAATCCCATATCCTGATATTTTCAGTTAACTGCTTCCATCCCTCCAGGTCAGCGGCAAAATCACTGCAACCTTCCTTGATGGGTTTACTGCGGTCACATTCTATTGAACACAGTGTTACCAGCACATTGTCAGCCGGCCGGGTTTTGCAGGGCTTCCTGGTGTACTGGTAAGCAAGGGTTGATATTGTTTTGCCGGGGAACTTTCCGGCTATACTGTTTACAAACCTGATCATTGAGCCACTTGCAGAGCCTTCCTCGCTGTCTGTGGCAGCACAGCTTTCACACTGGCAATGAAGAGTGTTGTCGTCCTGGCTGACAGAAATAATGCCTGCTTCGGGGTAACGTTCGAAATATGCAGCCACTGAATCTGTCACAATGGCCAGCACATCTGGGTTAGTGAGGCACAGCTGGGTGGGAAGCCTTTTACCGTTTCGCAAAGCATAATATTCGGGGTGTTTATCATAGAATGAGTCGGCAGGCATGAACCTGTGAAAAGTGTGAACGCGGGCTTCAGGTATGTATCCGGGAAAGGCCTCATGCGTCACCCTGTGCTTATCCGCAAAGGCTGGGTTATCATAAAAAAGTCTTGAATGCACTGTTCTTGTCTCTATGACGGGCGTATATTCATAGGTGAGATCTGAAGGGAGGATAATTTTGTCTGATTGCGGAATAATTTCCACTTCCGGGCTGAGCCACAAACAGCCCAGCTCATTCTCCAGGAAGCTATAAACGGAGTAAAGAACACTCAGGGAGCTCCCGCCGGCAATAAGAAAATTATTCCCCTTTGTCATGTACCTGGTCAGGTGAGGATTATAGCCCTGGCTTTCAGGATAGGTTCCAAGAAATATTTCGTGCCTTTCTTCATGCCTTGCATCCACGCTCACAATGGGTATTCTGACACCGGATATCTTTTCCATGTATCCCTGTAATTCACGTGCGGCATAGCTGATTAAGGTGTCCTCGTCATTTGCGATTACAATTTCATAATTACTGCCGGTTGAGTCGGTCAGTATAATCTTTTCCTGTTTGCAGGATACCAGCAAGGCAATAATGAAGGCGGTAAAAAGAAGCTTCTTCATGGGATTAATCTAAGGTGTACGGTAAAAATAAAGGGAAAATAAATAGGATCAAAACATTAAAGAAAAGGAAGCAGGCATAATCGTCGTTGAGGTAATGGGGGTATATTCTGTTATTAATGATTATGCCTCTTCCTCAAGGAGTATAAAGACAGTCTGTTCTTGCTGATTTTTCCGTTCAACAGTCGCGTTAAAACTAATACCATGGAAATTACCCTGAAATACCCAATGTTGGGTATTTGTTAAAATTGTCAGGGGAGGTATAGATAAAGAATTATGAGGATTTGCTGACGATTGGGAATTTGATAAGGATCTCCTTGGTGGAGTTCAGTTTTAATTTTTTAATGATTTTTCGCCTGTAAGTATAGATTGTCTCAGGTGAAATATTAAGCCTCAGTGAAATGTCACTGCTTCTCATACCGTATCTGAGCAGTTCAAATACTTCTTTTTCCCTGCTGGTCAGAAGGCTGATGAGTTCATCATCTACCGCCGTGTCGGTGGAGGTGTAGAGTTTTTCCAGTCTTTTAATAACCATATCAAGTTCTTTTTTGTCGATGGGTTTGAGTATAAAATCGAAGGCAGCTTTCCTTATTGCCTGTATTGCATATTTTTCATAGGCTGTAACAAAAATGACCAGGGGAGAATATCCGTCTTTCTGTACCCTGGATACCAGTTCCAGGCCTGTAATACCGGGCATCTCAACATCAATAAACAATATATCCGGCCGTTGACTCAGGATGAAGAATATTGCCTTTTCGGGTGATGTTTCAGAACCTGAATGCCTGAAACCACCGTAAGAGGCCATGAGGCTTTCAATTTGCCTGACGGCATGCTTATTATCATCCAGGATGAAATATGTTTTATCCATATTGCTAATAAAACTACTTCTGATCTGGGGAATCAGACATGACTTCACTTATAAA
>JAZBOI010000237.1:0-2638 GCA_036351095.1 Bacteroidales bacterium
GAGGCAGGGGAGGAGCTTGTAAAGGAGATTATACTGCGATGAACACCTTCGGCCAGGAGTTTAATGTTCCTGGTGATAGAATCTTTCAAATTCCGAAAAGAAAAATGCAGCCTCCTTCACTGCATTCTCAGGGCTGTCTGATCCGTGAATGGCATTCATCTGGACCGAAACAGCAAAGATCTTTCTTATTGTTCCGTTTTCAGCCCTCGACGCGTCAGTTTCACCTATCAGTTTCCTGAATTCCTCAACGGCATTGTCGCGGCTCAGTATCAATGCAACAACCGGTCCCGAGGTCATGAATTCAATCAGGCCGTCAAAAAATGGTTTTCCCTTGTGTACCATGTAAAATGCCTGTGCCTGTGATTTTGTGAGAAGAGTCATCTTTAAAGCACAGATGCAAAAGCCTGCCTCATTGATCATTGCCAGGATGGGCCCGGTCTTTTTATGTTTAACGGCATTTGGCTTTATTATGGCAAAGGTGAAATCATTATTCATAATCAAATATTTAAGTCTAAATTAATAATTTCTATATTTGAAACCTGTTTAAAGCAAATGAGAAAAACGAAAGGTAAATATAGTAAACTATTGTATGATTTTTTGAAAAGATCAGACAATATTGTCCTGGTATGCCACAAGAACCCTGACGGCGATGCCATAGGTTCTATGCTTGGCCTGGCAGCTTACCTGAAGAAACTTGGGAAAAAAGCTGCAATGGTAAGCCCTGACCCCGTACAGGAATTTCTTTTGTGGATGAAGAATTCGGATAATATTATTGTGAACCAGGATCAGCCGGGAAAAGCGGTTAAACAAATAATGGAAGCTGACCTTATTGTAATGCTCGATTTGAACCATGTTGACAGGACCGGGAAGCTCAGGGACCATATCATCGCATCAAAGGCACGAAAGATACTTATCGATCATCACCCTGATCCTGGTTTCGAGCCGGATCTGCTAATATCAGAACCGGAGTTCAGCTCAACGGCAGAACTGCTTTTCTGCCTGGTCAGGGAAATGGAAGGAGAGCACTACCTGGATATGGAATTCATTGAACCTGTTTATGTTGGCATGATGACAGATACAGGTAATTTCTCCTTTGGTACATTTAACGGGGATACACTCAGGGAAGTGGCACTGATGCTGGATAAGGGACTTGACAAGGACGCCATCGCTCGCAGGGTCTATGACAACTTCTCTATTAACAGGTTGAAGCTGCAGGGATATGCCGCCTATGAAAGGCTTATTTACCTTGAAGAATACAATACAGCCTATATCTATCTTTACCGGGCCGACCTCGACAGGTTTAAACATAAGACAGGCGATACAGAAGGCTTTGTTAATATACCTTTGTCAGTGAAGGATGTGCTGATGTCAGCCCTCTTTATTGAGAAGGAAGATCATATAAAAATATCCTTCAGGTCAAAAGGGGATCTGGACGTTAATACCTTCGCTTCAGAATATTTTAGCGGGGGCGGTCATAAAAATGCTGCAGGTGGAAGATATAAGGGTACGATGGAAGAGTGCCTGGGATACTTTGAGCAGGTTCTCGGTGAAGTCAGGAGCTTTAATAAAAAATAATGCAGATGCTATGAGGAGGGTGATTTATTTATTGTTGATTGGCAGTGTATTCGTTTTGTTATCATGTCGTGAAAGCAGCAGCCCACAGGAAGCAAATGAAAAATTAAGTGCAGAGCAACTGGCAGAAATAAACAGGCAGTTGCTGATAAAGGACCGCGAACGGATTGTGAGCTATATCACAAGAAAAGACCTGGATATGAAGGAAACGGATACAGGCTTGTGGATAAGCAGTGAGGCCGGCAACGGAAATATAAAGGAGGGTGACAGGGTAACACTGGAATATACCTGCAGCCTGCTGGATGGTACTCTTGTCTATAAGTCTGACGAAGACGGTTTAATGATATTTCAGGTGGGTAAGTCTGATATTCCTGCCGGCATTGATGAAGGCGTAAAGATGCTGGGTGAAGGATCCGAAGCTGTCATGATCCTGCCGGGATATCTTGGATACGGACTTCTTGGTGATGAGAAAAAAATACCGGCTCGTTCAATACTGGTGTATAAAATAAAAGTACTGGACGTAAACTGAAGCATCTTTGCATGATATTTGTAATGGAATTCACCTGCTGATGAAATGACTATGGATGATTTTCTGTCTAAAAAAGTATAATGTCTTAATATCTGGTTAATATATGAAAAAGAGAGTTGGATTATTCTGGAGCCTGTTAATTGCTTTAATTCTTTCAGCAGGCCTCACTTCATGTTCCGAAGAAGAATTCGATGCAGAGGATGAACGAAAGTTGATAGAAAGCTTTCTGAAAGAGAATGACATTGATGTCGAGCCCACTGCAAGCGGTTTGTATTATATTGAATTAATAAGGGGAACGGGCCTTCCGGCTACCACCGGTGATACCCTGTTTGTATATTATACAGGCTACTATCTGAGCGGACGGATTTTAGATTATAACAGGAATTCCGATCCATTGCCTGTCGTCCTGGGAGAAAATTCTGTAATTGAAGGGATGGAGGAAGGTCTCGGCTATATGAAAGACGGAGGGGAGGCCCTGCTGGTTATTCCCAGTAAACTAGCTTATGGTGAAGAAGGAAATTTCCAGATGGGTATAAA
>JAZBOI010000238.1:0-3179 GCA_036351095.1 Bacteroidales bacterium
ATAAATATCTTCAGCTGCTTCATCATCATCAATGTGAGAGTAACCTTCCACTGCAGCAGCCAGAAAGGGATCCGATTCCATCTGCCGCTCAAAAGTATTCCTTTCGGCCGCAGTCATCTCATCATTAAGATACCGCCGGATATCCTCAATCTGTGCCTTACTATTTTTTCTATTCTTTTTCATTATTCCCCTCCATGCAAATTTTAAGCTTCCTTTTTGCATTCTGCAGGTGAGATTTCACTTTTTTTTCTTCAATATTCATCAAATCTGCAATCTCCCTGTAGCATTTATTATCATAATAAAACAGCCTTATGCACTCCCTGTGTTCCTTCTTAAGCTTATCGATACAATATTCCAGTAATTTCATACTTTCATCATCGCCCACACCAGGATGATGCAATCCGGGGTCATTTTCCATAAAAAGATATTCATTTTCTTCCATATCCAGGCTAATACCAATATCTTTTCCGGGTTTCCTTAATTGCATGAGGCAGTGGTTCTTTGACAGGACATACAACCAGCTCCTGAAGTTATCCACCTTATGCCTGCCCAGCTCGGTAATGAGTTTTTCAAAAATATCCATCACGGCATCACGTGACATTTCCCTGTTCTTAAAATATTTCAGGCACAGGCCATAGACCAGCGGCATGTACCTGGAATATAAAACACCGAGTATTTCCAGCTTGCCGGATAAACGGTAAGCCTGAAGTAAGTCCCCGTCGCTTTTGCTCTCTATGCTTTTTCTCCTGGGGCGTAATGCCATGAATATTAAAATATTAGAAGCTGACGACAAATATCTTAATTCAATATTACGAAAAAATAATCAAAGTTTTTTATGGAAATTCCTTAAAGCCTGCATCATGTTTTCAGACATCAATCTCAAAAAATAAAAATCATGAAAACAAAATTATCTCTTATCGCAATACTGATCATATCAGGATTATCATTTGGATCGGTTAGTAATCAAATAATTACAGGCAAGGTATCTGATGAAAGCGGACAGCCTCTAGGGGGCGTGTCAGTTATTCCGGATAACACGAATAAAGGTGTTATGACCGACATAAACGGTTATTACAGAATAAGTATAAGTGAGAAATCCAGGTTCCTGCTATTCTCTCTCAAGGGCTATGAAACCCTGCAGGAGGAGATTGGGCAGAGATCAGTAATTAATGTAACAATGAAAGCTGCAGGCTTAATCGAGGACAGGATAATTGTGGAATATGAAACTACCCTGAAAAAAGCGGATCGTATCAGTCCCGCCACAGCAGTCGCTCACAGGAAAGGTCACCCGGCTTACCAGGTGACAGGTGGTTTGGATGCAACTGGTCTTCCTGGCCGCTACAATAACAATTTCAACACTGAAGGCTACAGCACCATACATGAAAACGGGTATAAGAGTGTCCTGCACAATCCTCTTTCCACATTTTCAATTGATGTTGACAGGGCTTCATATTCCAACATCCGCAGGTTCATTAACCAGGGACAGGCGCCCCCTGTTGATGCTGTACGGATAGAAGAAATGATCAACTACTTTTCCTATGATTACCCTGAACCTGGGAATGAACATCCTTTTTCCGTATACACCGAGATCGCCGAATGCCCCTGGCAGGAAGGTCATTACCTTATGCATATTGGTTTGAAGGGGAAAGACATAGCCAGTGAAAACCTGCCCCCGTCAAACCTGGTATTCCTCCTGGATGTATCGGGTTCAATGAACAGTCCCAACAAGCTGCCACTCCTAAAATCAGCTTTCCGCCTACTTGTCAGCGAGCTAAGGGCTGAAGACAGGGTTTCAATAGTGGTTTATGCCGGTGCGGCCGGGATTGTCCTCGAACCTACACCGGGTAACAGGAAAGAAGAAATACTCCAGGCCATTGAGCGGCTGGAGGCGGGTGGATCAACCGCAGGAGGCCAGGGCCTGGAGCTGGCATATAAGGTGGCTGCACGTAATTTCATGGAAGAAGGCAATAACAGGATTATCCTTGCCACAGATGGTGATTTCAATATCGGTCCTTCAAGTAACGCAGAGATGGAAAGACTTATTGAGAAAAAGCGTGATGAGGGAATTTATATTACGGTGCTCGGATTCGGAATGGGCAATTACAAGGATGATAAGATGGAGATAATAGCCGATAAAGGAAACGGCAATTATGCCTATATTGATAATATCCAGGAAGCAAGGAAGGTGCTTGTGAGTGAATTTGGAGGCACCCTTTTTACAATAGCTAATGATGTAAAATTCCAGCTTGAATTCAACCCGGCAAAGATTAAATCCTACAGGCTTATAGGCTACGAAAACCGCCTGCTTAACGATGAAGATTTCAATGATGACAGGAAGGATGCCGGAGAGATGGGAGCCGGTCATACAGTTACCGCACTGTACGAACTTATACCTGCCGGGGCCGGTGAGCAGGGACCATCAATTGATCCGCTGAAGTACCAGTCGGAACGTGAAGTCAAAGGTAGCAGGGCAAGCGAAGAGTTTATGACAATCAAGCTCAGGTACAAGAAGCCCGGGGGAAGTAAAAGTATCCTGGTGGAGATGCCCTATAAAGATGACGTAGTCTCATCAACCAGGGCAACTGATAACATGAGGTTTTCAGCCGCCGTTGCCGCTTTCGGCATGGTTCTGCGCGATTCGGAACACAGGGGAAATGCTGATTTTGATTCCGTAATAGGAATGGCCCGAAATGCTATGGGCGACGATGAAGAAGGGTACCGGTCAGAGTTTATCAGGCTGGTAAAAACAGCTAAAGCTATTAGTGATGAGTTACCGGCTATGGCAAAATATCAATAAAAGACCATACACTCCGCTACAGGTAGCCAGGAATCATTCCTGCGGTATCCTGTAATAGATCTTACTGACTATCTTCCAGCCTTCATCAAATTTATAGAGGCTGAGATAGTCAGTAAATATTTGCTTACCTCCCCTGTACAGTTCAACTTTTGCCACTGCAGCATTACCTGTAATATCAATCATCGGGTATCTGGCGGAGGTTTCCAGCTCCGGCAACTGACCGGCATCCACAGCTTTCCTGGTATTTGCTGACCATGTATAAATGGGGTATTTGGTAAGGTTATCCTGGTTGTCAACTCCCAGCAGGTTAAAACCCGGATGAAATCCTTTTTCAATATTTTCTATATTCTTCCTGTTCTGTATTGCCTCAACATATGATTCA
>JAZBOI010000239.1:0-2076 GCA_036351095.1 Bacteroidales bacterium
ATGGCCAACAAAATGCGTAAGCAATTACCACGCGAGGAGTGGGCAATTACCATAATAGACAATAAAAAGGTACATTACTATCAACCGGGATTTCTATTTATACCCTTTGGATATTATTCCAAAGAAGATGTAATAAAGCCAAAACAAAATTTTATTCCGCCCGGAGTAAAGATTATATACCAGGGTGCTGAAAAAATTGAACCCGGAGAGAATAAGATTCTGCTTGAAAATGGTGAGAAAATTCCGTATGATGTACTGATAATAGCGACGGGGACAAGGATAAATCCTGAAGAGACACCGGGCTTAAAGGGAGACCTGTGGCATAAGAAGGTATTTGATTTCTACACTATTGAGGGATCGCTGGCCCTTGCAAAATTCTTTAAGACCTGGGAAGGTGGCGAACTGGTAATAAATATAGCGGACAACCCTATCAAATGCCCGGTGGCACCTCTTGAATTTGCCTTTTATGCCGATGCGTTCTTTACAGAGAGAGGTATGCGTGATAAGGTTAATATCACTTACGTAACACCTCTTTCAGGCGCATTCACTAAACCTCGGGCTGCGAAGTTGCTGGGTGGTTTACTTGAGGAAAAAAACATCAAGCTGGTTACTGATTATTTCCTTGGTGAGGTGGATAATAATAATCAGACAATCTCAGATTTTAGTGGCAAGGAAATAAAATTTGATTGTCTGGTAACCATTCCCTTACACAGTGGAGATGAAGTTATTGAAAAGAGTGGTCTTGGAGATGATTTTGGCTTTGTTCCGGCTGATAAGCATACACTGCAGTCAAAAGCACAGGATAATATCTTCGTTATTGGCGATGCAGGTAATTTCCCTACTTCAAAGGCAGGTTCGGTTGTACATTTCATGGCTGACATCCTGGAAGAAAACCTGATGTGTTACTTAGAGAACCGTCCCTTCACAGCCAAATATGACGGACATTCCAACTGCTTTATTGAGACAGGACATGGGAAAGGAGCACTGATAGACTTCAATTATGAAACGGAACCTTTACCGGGGTATTTCCCTTTACCGGGGATCGGGCCCCTTGGACTGCTTAAACAAACAAGGCTGAATCATTACGGGAAACTTCTCTTCAGGTGGATTTACTGGCACATATTGCTTCGGGGCAAGGAGATGCCTATTGATACCGAAATGACCATGGCAGGAAAAAAGTTAGACTAATGAAAATAATAGTGTGATGGCAGATAATAACATACAGATACAGATTGACCAGATCAACAGTAAACTGGACCTGATCCTGGAGGAAGCTCAATTGCAGAAGCAGAACCGGGACGTGGTTGTGGACCTTGTGGATGACCTGGCCATTGTAGGTAAAGATGCATTTAAGGGCATGGTTGACAGTCTTGATAATGCAGGCATAGAAGTTGACGGAGAAGAATTCAACCACATGCTCCTTAACTTCATACGGAATATAAGCAATATAAACATGCTTTTCCGCACTCTGGAAAACATTACTGACCTCATTAAGGACTTCTCACCTATTGTGAAGCAGATAGGAACCGATGCGACTGTAAAATTCACCGAACTTGACAGCAAGGGATATTTCGAAGTCATGAAGCAGCTAAGCCTTGCCCTGGATGCAATAATGACAAGGTATTCAAGGAAAGACCTTGAAAATCTCTCGGATAATATTGTTACTCTTACGGATACTCTGCTTACAGTCACTGATCCGGTAATAATGAACAAACTTTCCCTGGCAGCAAAAACTTTCAGGAAAATGGATGAGGAACCAATCCCGGAATACTCAATATGGAAATTAATGAGGGAGGTAAATAAACCTGAGGTAAAGAAATCATTAGGTTTTCTTATGACCTTCCTTAAAAAGATTAATTCACAGGAACAAGATACTTATTCATAAACAATTAAATAATAAATAATATGGCAACAAAAAATTATGCAGGAACATCTGTAGAGTTAAATGACGAAGGCTATTTCACTGATCCGGGCCAATGGTCAAAAGAGATTGCAGTTGAAATAGCAAAAGAAGAAGGTATTGAGCTTACTGATCAGCATTTTGAAGTGCTTGAAATGCTAAGAAAGAAGAATGAA
>JAZBOI010000240.1:0-10512 GCA_036351095.1 Bacteroidales bacterium
AAAATAATGAGTAAAGAACAGATAATTGTTGGAATAACGCATGGTGACATTAATGGTGTGGGATATGAGGTTATAATAAAAAGCCTCATGGATAACCGTATAATGGAAGATTGCACAACGCTTGTGTATGGCTCGCCCAAGGTAGCTGCTTACCACCGTAAGGCATTGAATATAGATAATTTCAGCTTCAATAATATCAGGGAAGTAAGCGAGGCTAACAATAAGAGGGCCAATATCATAAACTGTCTTGATGATAATGTTAGAGTTGAACTGGGTAAATCAACTGTGATGGCCGGCGAATCGGCAGTAATACCCCTGGAGCAGGCTGTTAAAGACCTGGCAGATAATAAAATAGACGTTATTGTTACAGCCCCCATAAATAAGTATAATATTCAGTCGGAAACATTCAGTTTTCCCGGTCATACGGAGTACCTCAAAAGCAGGTTTAATGTGGATGATGTTTTAATGCTTATGGTAGCTGATGATCTAAGGATAGGTGTTGTGACAGGTCATCTGCCCCTGCGGCAGGTTCCTGACAGTCTCGATAAAGAGGGCATAGTAAGGAAGATAAGGATAATGGAAAAATCTCTTTCTGTTGATTTCAGGATACGCAAACCAAGGATTGCCGTTCTTTCACTTAATCCACACAGCGGTGATACCGGCCTGCTAGGGGATGAAGAGATAGAAATAATTATTCCGGCTATAGAGCAGGCATCGGAGGAAGGAATACTGGCCTTCGGCCCATATCCTTCCGATGGCTTTTTTGGTTCAGGCTCATTTATGAATTTTGATGGCATACTGGCCATGTATCATGACCAGGGACTAACACCTTTCAAGGCCCTTGCCCTTGGAGAAGGAGTTAATTTTACTGCAGGCTTACCCGTGGTGCGTACATCCCCTTCACACGGCACGGCCTATGAAATAGCAGGTAAAGGCATTGCTTCTGAAAATTCTTTCAGGAAAGCTATCTACCTGGCCTGTGATATTTTCAGGAACAGGGAAATGCAAAATGAAATAACAGCTAATCCTCTCAAGCATCACGACCTTGACACCAGGGCTGAAATACCCGATGAACTGCCCCCGGAGGAGACAAACACAAATGAAGAAGTATGATTGAATATATAAAAGGGAGAATAACATCTCTTTCACCCGCCCATGTGATAATCGAAACCGGTGGCCTGGGTTATTTCGTGAATATATCGCTGTCGACCTTCACCAGGCTTGAAAATATGGATGAATGCAGTCTCCTTGTTCATGAAATAATAAGGGAAGATGCCCACCTGCTCTTTGGTTTTTTCGAGCAGGAGGAGAGATCAATTTTCAGGCTGCTTATCTCGGTGTCGGGTGTGGGTGCCAATACGGCCCGGATGATGCTTTCATCAGTTGAAGCATCCGGTATAGAGAGGGCCATACTGGAATCGGATGTTGGCATGCTGAAAGGGATAAAAGGAATAGGGGCAAAGACAGCACAGAGGATAATTGTTGATCTGAAAGATAAAGTTGGTAAATCCGCTGAAACAGGTGAAATATTTATGGCGGAAGGCAATACTATAAGGCAGGAAGCGTTTACAGCATTAGTGATGCTTGGTTTTCCGAAAAACTCCGTTAACAGGACTCTCGAGAAGCTGGTTAAAGAAGACAGGGACCTGACAGTGGAGCAATTGATAAAGAAAGCCTTAAAAATATTGTAAAACCCAACGAAACTGGTATTGAGATCAGGGTCCGTATATAGCGCTAACCTGCCTGTTATTGCCTTCTTTTTCATTTGTTTCCTCCCGGGAATAATAGTAAATGGACAGGATGTAAGTCGCGATACCACCATAAACCTGCGCTTTCCCTTTCAGGATCGTACGGGCCTGCCCTGGGAAGAGCAGCTGAAATCACCCCTGATCCTCGATATGCCTTCCAATTTCTCCAGTGATGTAGTTTATGACCCTGAAAGGAATGAGTATGTCTATTACGAGAAAATGGGGAGCCTCGAATACAGGCAGCCCGTACATATGAGCCCTGACGAATATTATAACTTCGTCTTTGAGCAATCAATAAGGGACTACTGGCGGTACAAATTCTCGGGTGATGAATCACTGGCCAGGCAATCACTTATACCACAGATACAATTCGGAGGCGAAGCTTTTGACAAAATATTCGGGTCAAACGTAATAAATATCATACCCCAGGGATCGGCTGAACTGATCTTTGGCCTTAATATCTCGAGAACTGAGAACCCGACACTTTCGGAAAAACTAAGGAGCATACCTACCTTTGATTTCCAGGAGAAGATACAGATGAATGTTACCGGTACCATAGGTGACAAGATGCAGCTGGGTATCAACTATAATACTGAAGCCATGTTTGATTTTGAGAACAGGACACGGCTTGAGTACTCGGGAGATGAGGATGAGATAATTAAAAAAATTGAAGCCGGCGATGTGACCCTTCCGTTGCCGGGGACACTGATAACGGGCAGCCACAGCCTTTTTGGGCTGAAGACTGAGCTGCAGTTTGGCAGGCTGACGATCACCAGTGTATTCTCACAGCAAAAGGGCGAATCTTCCACACTGCAGGTGAAGGGTGGGGCCCAGCTGAGTGATTTCGAAGTGAGCGCTGATGAATATGAGGGAAATAAGCACTTCTTTCTGTCACACTACTTCAGGGATACCTATAACAGTGCCATGAGGAATCTGCCCGCCATAAGTTCGGGTATAAATATTGAAAGGATAGAAGTATGGGTAACCAATAAGACAAGCAATTTCGAGGAAACAAGAAATATCCTTGCTTTAATGGACCTGGCCGAGGGGGAACAAAATATATACAATGAAGTACCCTCTTTCCAGGCTGTTCCGGGCGCTCCTCCCTTTCCCCAGAATGCTACCAATAACCTGTATTCACAGCTTTCGTCTGCCTATCCGGGAACAAGGGATGTTGACGGGATAACCGATGCCTTTGATCCTATTGCCCAGGATTTCCAGATAGGTACGCATTATGAAAAAATTGAAAATGCAAGAAAACTGACAGAGCGTGAATATACCGTTAACCGTCAGCTTGGTTATATATCATTGAATGTAGCCCTTAATAATGATGAAATACTTGCCGTGGCCTACGAATATACCATGGGGGGCCAGGTTTTCAAGGTTGGAGAATTATCAACCGATGGTATCAGCGCACCCGATGTGCTCTACCTCAAATTGCTTAAGGGCACCAGCCTGACTCCAAGGTTGCCGACATGGGATCTGATGATGAAAAATATTTATGCCCTTGGAGCATACCAGATTGAAAGAAAGGACTTTGAACTCCATGTCCTTTACCAGGATGATGAAACAGGTAATTCAATAAATTATATCCCTGAAGGGAACCTCAGTGACCAGTTATTGTTGCAGGTGATGGAACTGGATAACCTTAACGGTCAGCTCGACAGGGAACCTGACGGTGTATTTGATTATATCGAAGGCATAACCATTGAACCCTCAAAAGGCAGATTGATATTCCCGGTGCTTGAACCATTCGGGAGTCACCTCAGGAGTAAATTCAATGACCCTGCCCTGGCCGATGATTACGTCTTCCAGGAGTTGTATGATTCAACCCAGACTAAGGCAGTGCAAAGTGCTGAAAAAAATAAATTCAAAATAGCAGGTAGTTATACTTCAGCTTCAGGATCAGAAATATATCTGAATGCAGTAAATATCCCCCAGGGTGGTGTTAAAGTTACGGCCGGAGGTGTTCCCCTGACCGAGAATGTGGACTTTACAGTAGATTATAATGCGGGCAGGGTGGAAATCATTAATCCCGCACTTATTGAATCGGAAACTCCAATCCAGGTATCACTAGAGAGTAACCAGTTTTTCGGTTTCCAGACCAAAACACTGGTGGGTGCACATCTCGACTACAGGATATCCGATGATTTTAATATCGGTGGAACAGTTCTTCACCTTACCGAAAGGCCATATACCCAGAAAGTAAATTTTGGTGAGGAACCCATATCAAACACCATCCTGGGTTTAAATACCTCTTACAGGTCTGAATCGCAGTTCATTACAAGAATGATTGATGCTCTGCCATTTATTGAGACAAAGGATCCTTCCTCGGTAACATTTTTTGGTGAATTTGCCCGGCTCATACCCGGGCACTCAAGGGCAATAAGCTCGGCAGGTAACTCATATATCGACGATTTTGAGGCCAGCGAAATACCCCTTGACATGAAAACATACAATGCATGGACGCTTTCAAGCGTTCCCCAGGGGCAGGATGATCTATTTCCCGAAGGGCGGCTTAATAATGACCTTACTAGCGGCTTTAACAGGGCAAAGCTCAGCTGGTACGTGATTGATCCTCTCTTCCTGCGAAACGGTACAAGCACACCCGACCATATAAAAAATAATCCTGATCTGCAGTCAAGTCATTTCGTGAGGGAAATATATGAAAATGAACTTTTCCCCTTCAAGGAGAGTCCCTCGGGTATACCAACCAATATTGCAGTTCTCAACCTGGCTTTCTATCCCGATGAAAGAGGTCCTTACAACTATGAAACGGGAGCGACGGCCTATTCCTCGGGGCTCATGCAGAATGGCCTGCTCAGTGATCCTGAAACCAGGTGGGGTGGAATTATGAGGGAAATACTGACCAGCGATTTTGAAACGGCGAATATACAGTATATTAAATTCTGGCTGATGGATCCTTTTACAGAAGATCCTGATCATAACGGGGGAGACCTTTATATTAACCTGGGTAATATTTCGGAAGATATTCTGAGGGATTCGAGGAAATCATTTGAGAATGGTCTGCCCGTCTCACCGGACGAAACAAAGGTGGATACAACAGAGTGGGGAAGGGTTCCAACAGTGCAGGCTGTAGTACATGCTTTCGATAATAATCCTGAATCACGCAGGTACCAGGACGTTGGGCTGGATGGCCTGTCCAACGATGATGAGCAATCATTCTTCAGTTCATACCTCCAGGAAGTGGAAGGGATAGTCGACGAACAGGTATTAAGTGATATACTGGAGGATCCATCAAATGATGATTTTCACTATTTCAGGGGATCGGATTATGACAGCCGGCAACTGGGGATCCTTGAACGCTATAAGAATTTTAACGGCATGGACGGTAACTCGCCCACCTCGGAAATGAGCGATGAGAATTATCCTACAAGCGGATCCACCATGCCTGATATGGAAGACATAAACAGGGATAACACCCTCAGTGAAACAGAGAGTTACTACCAGTACAGGATAAGCATGAGACCTGAAGATATGGAGGTGGGGAAGAATTATATAGTGGATGAGATTGATTATACGGCAACTTTTGCCAACGGTGAGCAATCGACCGTGAAATGGTACCAGTTTAAGATACCGGTAACCGACTATTTAAGGACAATAGGAAATATCCAGGATTTCAAGTCTATCAGGTTTATGCGGATGTTCATGCGTGGATTTAACCAGGATGTTATTTTGCGCCTGGCAAAACTTGATCTTGTAAGGGCTGAGTGGCGTAAGTATAATATTTCTTTCCTTGAGGGAGGCGAAAGGGTCAGCGTGCCCGAGCCGGAAGACGGCAGTTTTGAAATAAGCTCGGTGAGTATCGAGGAGAATGCCGGTAAAGAACCTGTAAATTACGTCCTCCCCCCCGGCTTTGACAGGGTTATTGATCCGTCAAACCCGCAACTCAGGCAGCTGAATGAACAGTCAATGGTCATGAGGGTACTCGGGCTGGAAGATGGTGATGCCAGGGCAGCATTCAAAAATGTTAACCTCGACATAAGGCAGTACAGGAGACTGAGAATGGAGGTACACGGAGAGGAAATTATTGGTGAGCCGCTCCTTGACGATGAGTTAACGGTCTTTATCAGGATAGGCTCTGATTATAAAGGTAACTTCTACGAGTATGAGTTGCCCCTGAAACTTACCGAACCGGGTTACTACAATAAGGATAATGAAGAGGACAGGGCCATTGTCTGGCCGGAGGCTAACAGCTTTAATATTGATCTCTCCCTTTTCCAGGAAGCAAAAAAGGCGCGTAATGCAGAGCTTGACAGACCTGGTTCTTACCTGTCAAGGTCCGATATTTATGTATACCCACATGAAGATGCAAGGATAAGTATATCCGGTAATCCCAACCTCAGCAATGTAAGAGTAATAATGATAGGTATACGTAACCCTATCAAAACAAGAAACAGCTCCGTCGATTACGGGCTGCCCAAGTCGGGTGAAATATGGGTTAATGAATTGAGGTTAAGTGATTTCAATGAAGATGGAGGATGGGCAGCCAATGCACGTATGCAGACCAGGCTGGCAAACCTGGGGACGGTCGACCTCGTTGGCCAGACCAGTACGCCCGGCTTTGGCAGTCTTGATATGAAAGTGAATGAACGCAGCAAGGAACAGGTTGCAAAGTATGATGTTTCGTCAAACCTTGACCTGGGTAAATTTTTCCCTGAAGAAGCAGGGGTGAGGCTCCCGGTATATGTGGGATATTCGGAGAGCCGCATACAGCCGGAGTATAATCCTCTCGATCCGGACATACCCTTCAAGGATGCACTTGAAGACCTTGAACCCGGCAGGAGAGATTCTCTTAAAGCCATAGCGGAGGATTTTACCCGGCGCAAGACAATAACGGTCAGCAATGCGGGGATAAGCAAGCAGAAAGAGAAATCCTATCCGTGGGATATCTCAAATTTTTCAGTCAACTATACATTTAACGAGGTCTACCGGACGAATATCAATACCGAGATCAATCTTGAAAAAAATTACCGTGGCGGATTAAACTATAACTTCGATACCGATCCTAAGAATATCACCCCATTCAGGAACATTGAACTTTTCAGGGGACAGGCATTCAGGCTGATAAGGGATTTCAACCTGTATCTTTTGCCACGCCACCTGGGTATAAGAACCGATCTCAGCAGGTATTACAGTGAGATGAAGACAAGAAATATCAATAATGAGTTTATCAAGATCAAACCCACTTTCAGAAAAGATTTTGAATGGACCCGCTTTTACGATCTTGAATATGATATTACCAAGCAACTGAAGATAGACCTGACGGCCACTAATATATCCAGGATTGATGAACCTCCGGGAGGAGTTGACAGGGAGAGGTACGGCGATCAATACCAGGCCTGGAAAGACTCGGTAATGGTTAACCTCCTCAATTTCGGAAGGAATATACATTATAACCATGTGATTAATGTGACTTATAATATACCTGTAAATAAGTTGCCCCTGCTGAGCTGGCTAAACGGCAACCTGAGATACCGTGCCGCCTATGATTGGCTGGCCGGGCCACTTTATCCCGACAGCCTCAACATTAACCTGGGAAACACCATTAAAAATTCAAGTACCACCCAGATCTCCGGCCAGGCCAACCTGACAAACCTGTATAACAAATCCAAATTCCTGCAGAATATTGAAAGGAACACAAGACCGGGGGCAGCACAGAGGATGCAGAAGGAATTCAGGACCGTAACTTACGAGCGCGACAGGGTGGACCTGCTTGCAAACACGGGCAGGAACATTTATCACGACCTCAATACCCGCGATGTAAAGGTAAGGGTATATAAAGCCGATGGTACTGAAATACAGGGTAAGGTAGAGGTCGAAACCAACAGGAAGGTTATTTTCACCGCCGGCGAGGATGTTGAAAATGCAAAGGTGGAGATCGAGGCACAGGTGGAGAAGAAAAGGAATCCGCTGATTGTAGCAGGAGAATATTTTGTCAGGGCACTGATGGGTATACGCAACATTTCAGCCACCTATTCAGTTGACCAGGGCCAGATGCTGCCGGGATATACCCCTGAACCAAATTACCTTGGCCTCACAAGATCTGATGATGTTTTTGCACCGGGTTGGGCATTTATTGCAGGATACAGTGATCCTGATTTTTTTGATAAAGCCCTCAGGAATGACTGGATTACCACCGATACCATTCTAAATACCGCAGCTGTTTCGAACAGGAACGAAACATTCAGCCTGCGAAGCACACTTGAACCCTTCCCGGGTATGCGCATAGATCTTACGGCCGATCGCAGATTCGCCCGCAGTGAGTCAGCATATTACCGTGCCAACAGTTACGGCGACTTCCCTGACAGCCTCAGGAACAGGCTAGTTTCAGGTAATTTCTCAATAAGCATAGTTTCATGGGGAACAGCCTTTGAAAAGATAAGCAAGGATAATGAGTATGTATCGGAGACATTCGAAAAATTCAAGGAGAACACGGTTATTATCTCACGCCGGCAGGCAGATCAAAGACAGGAAAGAGATCCCGGTTATGACCCGGGTATAGATCCTGAGACAGGGGAAGCGATTGAAGGTCCCTATAAAAACGGTTATGGACTGACATCCCGGGAAGTGCTTATACCTGCATTTTTTGCTGCGTACTCAAAGACAGACCCTGAAAAGGTAAGCCTTGATATGTTCCCCGGCATGCTCTCAATGATGCCCAACTGGAGAATAAATTTCGACGGTCTTTCAAAATTTGAACCGGTACAAAGGCTGTTCAGGTCGGTAAATATTGCTCACCAGTACCGCAGTACATATACCATTGGTTCGTATACCACCAATCTCTATTATGATGAGGGTGATGACGGCATAAGCCGGATAAGGGATATGGATTTTAATTTTATTCCCCAGTACGAGCTCAATGTGGTAACAATAAATGAACAGTTCAGCCCCCTCCTGAATATTGATCTTAACTGGAAAAACAGCCTGAGCACCCGTATTGAATGGAAGAAATCGCGTACGGTAAGCCTTAACCTGGCAAACAACCAGATTGCTGATGTGCGCAATAATGAATTTATCATTGGTGCCGGCTACCGCTTTGATGATGTACAGATAACATTACGCTCCGGCGGCAGGCAGCGGCCGTTGAGGAGTGATCTTAACGTGAGGCTTGATTTCTCGATAAGGGATAACAAAACTATTTCAAGAAAGCTTATCGAAGACGTAAACCAGCCCGTTGCCGGTCAGAAGATTTTTGCCATCAGGACCACCGCCGATTATGTTTTAAGTGACAGGTTCAACCTCCAGCTCTTTTTTGATCATAACCTGAACGACCCCTTTGTTGCCACTACCTATACAACCTCAAACACCAATTTTGGCTTCAGCCTTAAATTTACCCTTATACAGTAATATAATTGCCCGCCCTGGCAGGCTGAGCCTGTGCCTGGTCAGCTGACAGTAGATGGGCTGGAGCTGAGGCAAATTTTGCTTATTGCCCCGGTCCATGCAGGCTGGGCATTGGCTGGAGCTGAAATTTAAACTGGATACGGGGAACTTTATATGTTTTTAATTGTAACAATTGATTTAAAAACTTATTTTTGGGATTACATAAAACAGCAATAATCTTAAAAACTATTTAGAATATGAAAGTACCTGACAACTTGAAGTACACAAAAGACCATGAGTGGTTACGGATTGAGGGAGAAGAGGCTTTTGTTGGCATTACTGATTTCGCACAGGGAGAACTTGGCGATATTGTTTTTATAGAGATCGAGACGGAAGGTGAGACCCTTGACAAGGAAGAAGTCTTTGGGACCATCGAAGCCGTAAAGACTGTCTCAGACCTGTTCATGCCTGTAGGAGGTGAAGTACTGGAATTAAATCCCGACCTTGAGGATAATCCTGAACTGGTGAACAAAGATCCTTATGATAAAGGCTGGATGATAAAGATAAAGATAAGTGATTCTTCGGAATTGGATGAGCTGCTCTCACCTGATGATTATAAAGATCTAATATCTTAATACTTATCTTGTATTTTATTGGCATTTTGAACCCTGGAGGCACGGATAAGCTGTTCCGTGCCGTTTACAGGGTTTTCTTTACTTCTACTTCCTTATAACCCTCAACAATATCACCAACTTTTATATCGTTGAAATTTTTAATGTTGAGTCCGCATTCATAACCTGAGCCCACCTCCTTAACATCGTCCTTGAATCTCTTAAGGGATCCCAGTTCACCGGTATATATCACAATACCATCCCTTATAATGCGTACTTTTGAATTACGTGTGATCTTACCTTCCCTGACATAACATCCTGCTATGGTTCCCACCTTGGTAATCTTGAAGACATCCCTTACCTCCACGGTACTGGTTATTTCTTCTTTCACCTCGGGTGACAGCATACCTTCCATTGCTGATTTTATCTCATTTATGGCGTCATAGATAATGCTGTAGAGCCGTATATCTATTTCTTCCTTCTCTGCAAGTTTTCTTGCCCCCAGTGACGGTCTTACCTGGAATCCGATAATAATTGCATTTGAGGCTGCTGCCAGCAGTACATCTGACTCTGATATCTGCCCTACTGCCTTATGCTGTATGTTAACCTGGATTTCTTCAGTTGACAATTTGATCAGTGAATCACTTAATGCTTCAACCGATCCGTCAACGTCACCTTTGACAATAATGTTAAGTTCCTGGAAATTGCCTATTGCTATACGGCGTCCTATCTCATCAAGGGTAATATGTTTCTGTGTACGCATACCCTGTTCTCTTTGCAGCTGCATTCTCTTGTTGGCTATTTCC
>JAZBOI010000241.1:0-2790 GCA_036351095.1 Bacteroidales bacterium
CCCTCACTCCTGTCTGCAGTTTCCGGTTTATCGAGTATTTCCACACCATCCCCTACAGCCACAAAGCCAACAGCCCCGTCCATAATGTTCTTGTTGCGGGCCTTGTCGAGCAATGTAGCCGACCACTGTTCAAGGTCCATGCCCGTCGTTATCCACATATCTGCCTTGTTGAGCATCATGGCATAACTTGGTTTCGGGGGTATGAAATGCGGGTCTGACTCCCCCTTCGATATCATCTCTACGCTTGCTTTTTCGCCGGCTATCTCAGCTGCAATGGATGCATAGTCTGAAAAGGAACAGACAATCCTTAGCTGGCCCTCTTGAGCTGCCATAACTGATAGTGTTACCAGTGCCAGCAGCATGCTTATGATTTGCTTTTTCATATATATTGTGTGTTTAAATTTCAACTTATGATTTACCTTGTATTAATATGCTTCATGCTTATGCGGACCCATTGCCCATGAAAACTGAAGTACCAGTGTATGATTGGAAGGGTATTGCCCGCCTGCTTCAGGCAGGAAGGCTATATCCCTTGAATTATACTGATACTGGATCCTGTAAAACACAAATTCACTCTGCCAGAAATCAAAATTCAGGGAGTAATCCCATTCATACTGATCGTTGTCATATGGCATCTCGCTGTACCCTACCCTGCCACCAATCCATATCCTGGAATTTAATTTGCGGTGAACAAGGGAGTAGAAACCTTTGCTCCTCACTATCCCTGATGGTGTTTCCTTATGACCGTAATAGAGTTCCGTTTTCCATTCGAGCGACTTATATTTTGCTGTTCCGGGAGGCTGCCACTTATACTGCAGACCAAAACTGCCAATATAGGTATTCCTGTCAGTGCCTGAATCATTCTTACCTGCAATAGCACTCAGGACAAATTCTATATAGCTTGCATCGGAAATATCATAATAATTCTTCCAGTGCCCGACGTAAGCCAGGTTAACACTCCTGTCAGACGCATAGCTGAGATTGTCATTTATGTTGATCAGTGAAAAATCAAAGGAGCTTGCATCAGAAAACAATATCCTGGGAAGCATGAAATTAAGTGCTGCACCCATGCCATTGAAGCCATCAAGACCGAAATAGTTTACGGGTGCACGTGGACGGTCAAACTGTGGAAGGGCGTGCGTATGATGCCTGTTAAGCAATCCAAACTCAGGAAAGAAGACCCCTCCCTTTAATGACATGTTAAGAGGAAGGTTCAGTATCTCCATGTAAGCTTCTTCAACCGATACCCCTTCATCGCTAATATCCAGGAAAGCCTTTCCACGGGCAAAAGGATCGAGAGAGGCTTCAAAAGCCATCTCGAGGCTTCTCATAAAAATACCGTTATTGCCATGGGTCCTTTCACCTGGTTCTTCCAGCAGGGTTGCATCGGCAGAAGACAGGGATCCGAAAAAATCCCCGAGTACACTTATATTAGGATTAAGGCCCTGCTGCTGCCTGACCCCGCTGTGAAATTTCCTTGACAGGTCAAGGTCCTCCTTCCTGTCCTTTTCGGATAATGCCTGTGCCTCCTGGAGCAGTTTTTCCATTTCATCTTCCTTAAGCCTTTCTTCCTCAGCTTTTTCAAGCTTTTCCACCCTTTCGAGTAAGTGCCTGTAATCAGTGCTGTCGGGAATAGTTCGTTCCTGGGCTGTCAGCAACACATTGCCAGCAATCAGGATAAAAACTGTAAAAAAATATTTCATGTTTGCCTGTACTAAAATCTTTAAAATTACTCTCCTTTTTAATAGTTCACCTTCGGGGGATACTGTTCAAATGAAAAGGATCCGCACGGATTGCCAATTATGCACCCGCAGGCGGACCGCGAGGTGAAAAGGAAAGTATAAACAGGCCTGGATAAAAAGATTTGCAGGTTCTTATAAACGATTTGCTGAGAAGGAACATGTTTGATAGAACCAGCAAGATGAATAACACAAGGATATCAATATCACTTACCAGATCAAGAACCTGCAGTTCAGCATCGGTGTGAGTGTGAAAAGGATGCCCGGTGTTACCTGTGTTTTTGTTGAAGGGATGGGCATGAGAATATGTATATCCTTTCACAAGGTGACTGTGCCTGTTCATCAGTGAATTTGACATAAAAAGAAGCAGCACGGGAACAGTTACCAGCAGGATAAGATTTTTATATTTCCTGAGAATGCCCATTAAATGAATTTGAAAGAATGGAGCAAATATAGGAAAGTTTAATTCTCGAAAAAACTAATTGTGGGATTGAAAATTTAAAGAATGTTAAAATATTACATAAAGTACAAATCAGCTCTCAGCACCATGTTGCAGCCAGCTTATTATCATTTTATCACCGCCAGGAGTCATTATTGATTCAGGATGGAATTGTACTGCTTCAAGGTCATAGAGTCTGTGCCTTACACCCATAACCCGGCCTTCAAAAGAGAGGCAGGTCACATTTAAGCAGCCTGGAAGGCTTTCTGCATCGCATATCCAGGAATGATAGAAGCCTGCTTCAAAAATCTCAGGGATGTTACGAAGTACAGGTGACTCCGCCCCTGTTTGCTTAAGAATTTTTACCCTGCCGTGAACCACCTCATCAAGTTGAATGAGTTTGCCTCCATAAAACAGCACAATAGCCTGTAAACCAAGGCATATACCCAGTATGCTCTTGGTTGGCGCATAGTGTTCAAGAACCTGTTCCATAATATTCCCCTTTCGGGGCAGGTCAGGTCCGGGAGAGAAAATTATCTTATCATACACTGACAGCGAAGAAATATCTATTTCGCGTGCTTTCTTTATTTCTAATTTTACCTGTGACAGGGA
>JAZBOI010000242.1:0-3503 GCA_036351095.1 Bacteroidales bacterium
CTTGTTCCAGCAGTATATCATGCTGGTGCTTATTGCAGACAACCTCGTCGAACTGGAAAGAATAGAACTGAATAAATACCAGGCCATACTTATTACATCCTTACTTTTCAGCCTGGTCCATTATCCCTCCTGGTTTTTGATGATCTTCACTTTCTTTATGGAAGTAATATTTCTTCTTGCCTGGTTCAGGTGGAAGAACCTGCTGGCACTGGGACTGACTCATGGAATAGTGGCAACTTTTCTTCTCTTCTACATACTTGAGCGTGACCTCTGGCTCGAATTATTTGAATGGTTCTGATTATTACTCATTCCTCAAAACACTGGCAGGGTTTGATCTAGCCGTACGACTGGTAATACCGCTTACTGTAACAAGCGCCAAAAACAGGGTAACCAGGCCTGCTAAAAGAAAAACAAAAGGGCCAATAGAAATTTTGTAAGCGAAATTGTTCAGCCATTGCAGCATGATATAATAGGCTACCGGGCAGGCGATAATAAAAGCTACTACCAGCCACCATAAATACTTGCGGTTCAAAAGGACAATAATCTCGTTTATCGAGGCACCCATTACCTTCCTTATCGCCACCTCGGGTTTTCGCTGATCGGCAATAAAAGAGGAAAGCCCGAAAAGACCCATGCATGCGACTAATATTGCAAGAATGGAAAGTAAGGTAAAAACATCACCGGTTTGTTTCTCATTATGATACAGTGAATCATAATCCTCCGCCAGGTAAAAATGACGGAAAGGAATACCTGCCATATGCTTATCCCATACACCGTTTACCTTTTTCAATACCTCCTCATTACTGCCATTATTAAACCTCACTGACATATAACGTATGGTACTGCCCCTGGGACCACCCTGGAAAAATATGGCCATGGGTCTCATTTCCCGATGCTTCGACTCGTAATGAAAATCATTCACAACCCCTATTATTTTATAGACATCGTCGACTGAATGGGAGTTGATATGTTTACCTATTGGTGATTCAATACCGATAACATTAACCGCATTCTCATTTAATATTACTGCAGTAGAATCAGAATACCTGTCAGTTGAAAAGAAACGACCGTCTGCCATCTTCAGTTTCAGGATATCATCATAAGCCGGATCAGCCGAAAATAAATTAAGGGTAAAACTCTTGTCCACACCCTCGGCCCTGAAACCGATATTATTAAATCCCCTTCCCGGCAAACTTGATGAATAGGAAACATGCTGTACAGATGAAAACCTCTCAATTTCATTCTTTACTACCCCTTGCATACCCGAGAATGAGGGAGGGGTTTGGACAACAAGTATATTCGATTTATCGAAACCCAGATCATCATTCCTTAATAATCTCATCTCCCTGCTTATTACAATGGTTCCAATTATAAGAAAGATAGATGCAGCAAACTGTATTATTACAAGTACATTCCTGATACCCAGGCCCCTTTTTTCAGATGCGATGCCAAACTTGAGCACCTTCAGGGGTTTGTACGAAGAAACAAAAAATGCCGGATACAGGCCGCTGAGAACACTGATTATAAGCCACCCGAGTAAAAGACCCAGGAGGTTTCTGCCACGGATCAAAACATCAAAGCCTATACTGCGGTCAAGCCAGTCATTATAGTATGGAAGCAGGATCCTGACCAGGATAAGGGATAAAACCAGCGATAGGAAGGTAATTATTAATGACTCTGCCATGAACTGGAAAATAATATACCTGCGGCTTGAACCAAGGGTTTTACGAATCGCAACTTCCTGTGATCGCATGGTCGATTTTGCAACAGACAGGTTAACAAAATTTATACAGGCTATTATCAGCACAAATAAAGCTACCACGGAAAATATGTATATATATTTTATATTACCATTGGTTTCCCACTCACCGTTTATGTCAGAATATAGATGTATTTTTTCCAGGGGCTGAAGAAAAAATTCCCAGGAATCACCCTGTGCTTCCCTTGATTTGTATTCCTCCTCACCACCAAAAACATCATATACGTATTTAACGAACTTATTCTCAAGGTCAGGATAGGATACGCCCTCCTCCAGCAAAAGATAAGTAATGAAACTGTTGTTTGACCAGCCATTATTATTAATCAGGTCAGGGAATGAGGTGGATGAAACAACCAGATTAAAATGGAAATGAGAATGATCCGGCATATCCCTGTAAATACAGCTGACTGTATATACGGCTTTTCCAATATAAGGTACATCTATCTCAATTAGCTCTCCCAGGCAGTCAGTATTGCCAAAATATTTTTTTGCCGTTGTTTCTGAGAGTGCAACATTGTTTGGTTGTACAAGAGCTGTAACCGGATCGCCGTTTATGACCGGGAAGGTAAAAATGGTAAAAAGTGATGAGTCAGCCATAACGAAAAGGTCTTCATAATAAACCCTGTCATCAACACGGGTGCTTATATCACTTATGCTTAGGGTTTTTACCGCATCTTCTATTTCAGGATAGTTTTCTCTCATCTCCCTTAATACCCTGGCAGATGAAAATGCCTGCTGGAATTTTGTATCGCCTATACTGGCCCTGATACATAACCTGTATATGCGTTCGCTATTTTGATGATACCTATCGTACCTAAGCTCATTGGCTATATACAAAAATATTAACATGCTGACTACCAGCCCTAATGTAAATCCAAGAAGATTAACAATGAAAAAACCCTTATTCTTCAGTACATTTCTGAAAAAGGTCTTGATGAAAATACCGAACATGATTAGTTGGTGATTGATTCTTTTAAAAGACGGTTTAAAAATGGGTATGTTACATTATTATCCCTATCAAAAAACAAAAAAGTGAAGAATCCTGCTTTCGATATTCAATATTCATCATCATCCCCGTATCCCCCACCTCCGGGTGTTTCCATTATAAACCTGTCACCGGCATCCAGGTTTATGTTATGAACCGAACCGAGTTCCACCTGCTCCCCCTTATTCCTGGTGAGCTGCTGGCGCCCGGGTCTGCCTGCCTCGCCACCATGTAAGCCGTAAGGTCCGCTCCTGCGACGCTGCGTCAGTACAGAAAGGTTAACAGCTTCGAGGAAAGTCATCACCCTCCTTACACCATCACCCCCCTTCCATTTTCCCTTTCCGCCTGATCCCCTGCGTATAGAAAATTCTTCCATCCTGACCGGGTAGCGGTGTTCCATTATCTCGGGATCGGTAATGCGTGTGTTAGTCATATGATGGTGCACCGCGGAGGCACCGTTAAAACCCTCACCTGCACCACATCCCCCGCAAACCGTTTCATAATAAGCAAATTTATCATTGCCAAAGAGCGTATTGTTCATCGTACCCTGGCTGGCTGCAACTATCCCGAAAGCTTTCAGAATCGTGTCGGTAAGCCTCTGGCTTATCTCGACGTTGCCCCCTACTATGGCAGGACATAATTCAGGATTGTCATCAAATACCGGGTTGAGCATCCCCGGAGGAAGGATGAGCTCTACCGGTTCCATGAGACCGTCATTCAGTGGAATGGGTTCATCCAGTAGCAGGCGCAATACATAAA
>JAZBOI010000243.1:0-3303 GCA_036351095.1 Bacteroidales bacterium
CAGGTATGAATCGTGTTACATAGGCCCGGCAGGTGAGAACCTGGTACCCATGGCATGCATCATAAACACGGCTGCAAGAGCAGCCGGGCGCGGAGGAACAGGATGCGTGATGGGATCCTAAAACCTGAAGGCTGTTGCAGTGAAGGGTTCAGGCATCCCTGAAGTAGCTAATCTTAAGAAATATAATGAATTGCTGGGTAAGATCAGGGGATCTTTCATGGAAAAGAATGACAGTGTAATGAGCTGGCGCTATGGAGGTACGGCCAATGCACTGACATCTTCATCTCGCAGCGGCACACAGGCGGTAAAGAACTATAATGAAGGAACATTCAGTGAGATTGAAAAAATAGGCACTGAAGCAAACCGTGAAAAAATCTGGAAAAGGGATTTTGCCTGTTATTCATGCCAGCTGGCATGTAAGAAAAGTGGATTCGCCAAGGGAGCCTATGGTGTACAGGTACATGATGGACCTGAGTATGAAACGGGCACCATGCTGGGAGCAAATCTGTTAATCTCTGACCTCAATGGCCTGCACAAACTTATATATGACGGGGATGATTACGGGATAGATATAATCTCTGCCGGCAATACCATCGGTTTCCTCATGGAAGCGATGGAAAGAGGGCATATAGACTCAGATTTCCTGGATGGGATACAGCTAAGCTGGGGTAATGTTGAAGCTTCGCTTGAGCTAATGAGAAAGATGGCATACAGGGAAGGTGTCGGTGAGCTGGCATGCCAGGGGGTAAAAGAGCTTTCAAGAATAATAGGCAAAGGGTCAGAGGAATATGCAATACACGTGAAGGGACATGAACTGGCTGCATGGAATGTGCCAGTAAACTCATCATCATGGGCAATAACATACGCAACCTCCAACAGGGGTGCCTGCCATATGAACGGTGGAAGCAGCAGCAGGCAGGATGGAGCATGTCTCAGGGATTCACTGGGAGCATGCAGTTTCGCTTCCTCATGGTACAGGGATGAAGTGCATTACAGGAATATTCTATCGGCGATAACAGGACTGGAATGGACTGAGGATGAATTTAATAAGGCCGGTACACGTATCTTCACAATGGAAAAAATGTATAACTACCGTGAAGGATTCCGGCGTGCCGATGATTCAATCCCGGAGAAATTCTTTATTAACGAATTCACCTATGGCGACCATAAGGGAGCGATAGTTGAACGAGACGAATTCATTGAAAATCTTGACAGTTATTATGAATCAAGAGGATGGAATAAAGATACATCAAAGCCTGAAGATGATGTGTTGAGGGACCTGGATCTTGAATTTACAATTTAGTTTTTATCAGCTTATTTTTGTTTCTTGCATTACATAAACAATCTTAATGCAGGCTGAATGAAAATCCCCAGATTTTCTATTGTTTTCTTTTCCGTATTACTGCTCACGCTTGTATTTCTGCTACAGGCATGCAATAATGATGATGATTCAAAGGTCCTGAAGCTTGCACATGGTCTCGATACCGGTCATCCCGTACATAAGAGCATGGTATATATGGCCGGACTGCTGAAGGAGCAATCAGGTGGCAGCATGGAGATCCATATTTACCCATCAGCACAGCTTGGCTCGGAAAGGCAATGCCTTGAGCTTTTGCAGATAGGCAGCCTGGATATTACCAAGGTTTCAGCATCTGCAATGGAAGGATTCGCACCTGCATACATGGTTCTCAGTTTACCTTTCATATTTGATAACAGGCAACATTCATATTCTGTACTTGACGGCGATATTGGCCGTGATATTTTACTTTCCTCCGAACAATTCTGGTTGAGAGGCCTTACTTTTTACGATGCAGGAAGCAGGAGTTTTTATACCAAAGACAGGCCTGTCAGGCACCCCGATGACCTGGAAGGCTTGAGCATCAGGGTAATGAAAAGTCCCACCGCCATGGAGATGATTAACAGCTTTGGCGGTAATCCAACACCTATATCTTGGGGTGAGCTATACACCTCGCTGCAGACAGGCCGGGTTGATGCAGCCGAAAATAATCCACCAAGTTTTTACCATTCGCATCATTACGAGGTATGCAATTACTATTGCCTTGACGAGCATACCTCGGTCCCTGATGTGCTGTTAATAAGCACCATGAGCTGGGAAAAGCTGGATGAAAAAGAAAAGAAATGGCTTGAGGATGCAGCTTATCGCTCCGGTTTATACCAGCGGGAATTGTGGATTAAGGATGAAGAAAGATCGATGAAAGAGATTGAAGCCGCGGGTGTAACTATCATACCACCAGGGGAAATCGATCGTGAGGCGTTCCGGCAGGCTGTCAGGGGAATGTATGAAAAAGCATCTGCCAATCCCATTATTGGCGACTTAATAGAGAGGATTAAAGAAGAGGGAAAGCATGAGGAAAATAATTGATTTCATTCTGAGCCGCCTGGTAATCCTGGTTATGACAGTGCTGGTGACGGATGTACTGCTGCAGGTAGTTGCCGGCATCTTCATTAGCGGGTCCAATCCATTCTCTTTCACAGATGAGCTGGCCGAGTTCCTTCTTATCTGGGTCGGCTTACTTGGAGCGGCCTACGTAACGGGACAAAAACAGCACCTGGCTATTGAACTAATTAACAGTAGACTATCAGAAGGGAATTTGATTAGAATGAAATTATTCATTAACCTGCTGATAATAATATTTTCATTGCTGGTGCTGCTTGTGGGAGGCACCAGGTTTGTTATCATAAATATCAGGCTGGAGCAGTTATCCGCAGCCATGCAGTTGCCAATGTGGTATGTTTACCTGGTGCTGCCCCTGAGTGGTTTGTTTATAATATTTTATGCCATCGATGATATAGTGAACTTACTGAAGGTTGGAAAAAGTATCAAATAAGCATGATCTCATGACACCATGGCTGAGTTGCGTTGACAGAAAAAAATGTGCAGGATATAATATCAGGAAGGCACAAACCCGGTACCCGGGGTTAAGCGACAGGGAAAAACAGGCTGGATAAAGTATCAGGAAAGCACAAACCTGGTACCCGGTTTTAAGCACCGGGGAAACAGGGGCTGGATAAAGTATAAGGAAAGGACAAAAAAGGTTCTGAATTGAAAGTACCGGGAAAACTAGAATAATATTATGAACAAGGCAAATACAGATTAATAGAATATGGAGCTGGCAAGCGTTTTAATACTTGTTATTACTTTCTTTTTTTTACTGGCGATAGGTGTGCCCATTGCATACAGCATAGGGATAAGTGCCATGCTCACCATGCTTGTAGGCATTATGCCTTTACCTGCTTTCACTACACTGGCCCAGAGGATGTCTACAGGTCTGCAGAGTTTTC
>JAZBOI010000244.1:0-4938 GCA_036351095.1 Bacteroidales bacterium
GTTACCATTATCTCCACGCCTCCGCTCATCTGGTTCCATGGCTTACCCCGGGGGTTGGCATAGCCCTCGTAGTTGGCCGGGATAAAATAAACAGGTCTGAAGATGGCACCTCTTATTCCCCTGTTATTGAGGTCGGCTGCTGCTTCCTCGGCCTTTATCCATGTTGAGCCGCTCAGCAGGAAGGGTTTGGTGGTGCCCCTTCCCTCAGAGATATTTGATCTCTCGAAAAGGCACTGGCCCGGGTAAACGACAGCTGTTTCGAAGGTGCCCATATTGGGAGAGGGCATCACCCACAGCAGTCCTGTTTCCGGCCACATCATATGCCTGCGCCATCCCTTCATCTTTATTACCTGGAGCTTGGCTCCAAAACCTTCTGTTTCGTTCCACATCATTGCCAGCTCACCGTAGGTCATACCATGCCGCAGGGGCAGGGGGTGCCTGAAGATACCGCCCATATCGAGTGTTGGTCCTTCCACCATTTGTCCTCCAAGGGGATTGGGCCTGTCAAGGACCATAAAGGTGACACCGGCCTCAGCACAAACTTCCATGGCGAATGACATTGAATACTTGAATGTATACCATGATGTTCCCACGCCCTGGATATCAAATATCAGCACGTCGAGGTTCTCCAGCCATTCCCTGTCAGGTGCATATGAATCGCCGTAAAGGCTGTAAACAGGTATACCGGTAATGGGATCAGGCTCGCCCTCCTTTAATATTTTTCCCTGCCTGGCTCCCCGTACACCATGCTCGGCTCCGAAGAGGGCCACCAGGTTTATTCCCGGCGTGCCGGCCAGTATATCCAGTGTGCTCCGCAGATCTGATCCCACGGCGGATGGGTTGGTTATGAGGCCTATCCTCTTGTCCTTTACCAGCTCAAGGTGATCCTCTACCAGTACATCAATTCCTGGTTTAACCACCGATTCTTCATATTCAGCCGGTCTTTTATCATATGGGTAAGCTGCAAGCAGTTGCTCCAGTGATGGTGCCTGATCATAGGAAATAGCGGTTATGGGATTTTTATTAATGATACTTTCGTTGCCATACCTGTCCACCGCGCTCACAGCAAAGCTGTTCAGGCGTGTAAGTATTTCAGCTTTGCCGGTGATATTCCGGCGACTCTCCTCACTGGCAAGCAGTTCCGTGTTTACCCTGAATCCCGGGATGGTTATACTGTTTGTTCCCTTACCCACTACATCATACTCCCATGAAGGCCCGTATTTATTGTATACCACCCACCTGGGGATATTTTCAAAATCGGGATGGGTCCATGATATATGCAGGGAATCTCTTACCTGTTCAACTGTCACAGCTGGTGCTGCGGGTTCACTGCTTCCCAGCCATGGTGAAGGGGGCACCAGGGCATCTTTACTGTAGGGACCTTCCGATATGGCGCTTACAAGTTGAGGGTTGCGTACCAGAGGGCCAATGCTCCAGTGAACCACACCGGGGCTTTCCGGCAGCATGCCGCGGCTTATCATTATCTGGCCTATGGTTTCATCTGCTGCCTTTTCCCCGCTGAACCTCCCGATATTTATTCCCGGCCACAGGTGTCGTCCTCTTTTGTTTTCCGATGACCACCAGCCAAGGAGAACAGGGTAACTCTGTTCGAGCTGCCCGGTGGGCCAGTAGAGCTGGGGCGTATAGTAATCGATCCATCCTTTATTGAGCCACAGTTTAGCGTCTGCATACAGTACCTCATGCTGGTCGAAGCCCGAGACAAAAGGCGGGTTATAAGGACGCCATATACCGAATGGGCTGAGGCCGAATTTAACATGTGGTTTTTCTGCTTTTATTCCCTTATAAACACGTTCAATGAAGCTGTTTACATTCTCCCTGCGCCATTCGCTGCGGCTCAGCTTTCCACCATTCTCAAGGTAAGCCTGCCAGCTTTCATCATCAGGAAAGTCCTTGAAATTATTATAGTCGGGGTAGGGATAGAAATAGTCATCGAAATGTATACCATCGAGGTCGTAGCGTTGCACCAGGTCCATTACCACGCTGAAGGAGTGATCCTGTGTTCCCTGCTTTGCCGGGTCGAGCCACCAGTAGCCCTGCTCAAGGAAGAGGGCAAGCTCCGGCTTACGTTTCACTATTGAGTGTTCGCTCACAGGTCCGCCAGCCACATGATGGGCACGGTAAGGGTTAAGCCATGCATGCAGCTCAATCCCTCTTTTATGGGCCTCTTCGATCCAGAACTCAAGGGGGTCGTAATAAGGCTCGGGTGCCTTGCCCTGCTCACCTGTGAGGTAGTATGACCACGGTTCAATCCCGCTCCGGTAGAGTGCGTCACAGTGGGGCCTCACCTGGAATATGACGGCATTGAAATTATTTTCATGCAGGAGGTCAAGCAGTTCGATAGCCTCTTTTTTCTGATCTTCCACGGGTATGCCCGGTTCAGATGGCCAGTTGATATTTGCCACCGTGGCCACCCATGCGGCCCTGAACTCGCGTATGGCCGAAGGTGTTCTTCCGGAGGGGTCGCCGGTCACCCGCGGCCGGCTTATATGGCATTCAGTCAGTATCAGCAGCAGGGAGACTGCCACAGCAAGTAAGCTAGCTCTTCTGTACATATTCTTTTACTTAATTTTTACAATGTTGCCAGTAAAAATAGTAAAAGTTCCGGGTTCAGAGTACCTGTTCTTTGTGAGCCTGTAAAATTTATTTTTTATGCAGGATGGCTCCTTACTTTCATTTTTGAGTCGATAGCTTTGAACTCCATCAAATGGTTTTCTCGGAGGTGAAGGATTTTTCTGGCTTCAGCTGCAGAGGCTATGGGGCGATAAATTTCATCGGCAATTCTTCTCAGTCTTTTTACTAAATCAACGTTGGTCGCCAGCTTTTTCTTTTCATAATCATAAAAGATATTATCCTCCAGTCCCACACGAACATTTCCTCCTGTAATTATTGCAGCAGCATTCATTGGCAACTGAAACTGTCCTATTCCTGCAGCTGCCCATATTGAATTTTCAGGTAAGAGAGATATAAGATAATTGAGACTTTTGGTGTCGGCAGGTATACTGTTAATATTGCCAAAAAGCAAATTCCAGTATTTCATCCCTTCTATAATTCCTTTTGACTCTAAAATTTTTCCCAGGTTTAGCATCCCGGCATCAAATACTTCAAGTTCGGGTTTGATTTCCTTATCTTTCATTAATGATGCAAGACCGGTAACCATTTCAATTGAATTTACGCTTGGTCCGGTTGGAAAATTCAAAGATCCCAGCGTCAGACTTCCCATGTCAGGCTTTGCTAATCCGGTCAGGTACAATACTTCGGATCTTTTCTCAAATTCGGACCAGTTCCTTCCTGATGTAGAGACACAGCAGATAAGTTCGGGACGTTCCCTGCGTATCAATGTTATGATCTTTTCATATATTTCAGCTTTCCATGTGGGTCTGCCATCAATATCTCTTGCATGCAGGTGAACTATGCTGGCGCCGGCGTCGCTACAGAGCACGGCATCCTCTGCTATCTCCTCGGGCGTTATGGGAACAAAACCTGTCATCTCCTTTGTGGGAATCATTCCCGTGAGGCAGACATTGATAATTAAAGGAGGATATTCTGCCAGCGGGGGAGGCATATTCCTGTTAAGATACTCCTGTTTATTCATAGTATTTGTCTAAATTCATTTCAATTGTAGTCCACTCATCTATATCATCCCTTCCAAATGAATGGATTTTTTTCAGCTTACCCACTTCATAGTATCCAAAGTGTTTCTTATACCATGCTATGGTATCAGGGCGGTCAGCATTAGTTATTACCTTTTTTGCTCCAAGCTCATGCATCTTCTTCAGGCGTGCCTGCTGCAAAGCCATCCCTATGCCCTTTCCTGCCTCTTCAGGATCAACTCCCAGCAGTGTCGTTTTTCCAACTTCAGGGGAGATCATTTTATATCCTGAAGCTCCAACGATCTTACCATTTTCTTCTGCAATAAAAAAGCAAGAAATATCCAGTTCAGGCATTTCCTCTGAAGGAACGTGATGCATGTTCCAGTATTCCATTATTCTCAGAATCTCATCACGATCTTCCTTTCCTGCTTGTCTGATAATCATATTAATCTTTTCTGACCCTTGAGCATGAATACTTGTAGTAAATACTTACAAATCATACCCAAATTATGCAAAAGATTATTTCCGGGCAACAAATTATGACAAATGACAGACTGGTGGTGATGAATCAATGATGTTCAAAGACAGAAGTATTTTACAGGGCAGTTTTCTTATCCTCTTTAACAGGACCTGCTATATCTTACATTTCTTGCAGCATGCTAAAATCCATGGGGATGGTAAGGGTCACCCTGGTACCGCAGGGATTTCCTATATCATCATACAGGTCATCTATTGCAAGTCGCATCTTTTTGCTGTTATTCCTGTTAAGCAGCTTTATGAGTTCATTTGTGATTTCAAGGCCTTTACCGGTTCCGCTTCTTGCTTTTCCTTTACTTGCTTCCCTGCCTACACCATCATCAGTTACGGTAATTGAATGCTCATCATTGCTTACGGTTGTGATGATTATCTTCCCTCCTCCAGGTTTTGGCTTTATACCCCAGTGGATGGCATTTTCAACGAAATTGTGTACCAGCATCCTGGGAACATGTATTTTGAGCATTTCCGGTGAACTGACATTTATTTCATATTGAAGCCTTTCTTCCATGATAAGTTTTTGCATATCACAGTAATCCCGTATGAAATCCAGCTCCTGCTCCAGTGACCTTACATAATCATCCTCTGTCACTATCTTTCGGAGCAGGGTGGAAAACTTCAAAAGGTAGGTGTTTGCTTCTTCCTTTTCACCTGTTTCGATGAAGAATGCAATAGATGAAAGGAAGTTGAATATAAAATGAGGGTCAAACTGCTGAACGAACCTTCCCATCCGGAGCCTGTAATATTCCCTCACTTTTCTCATCTCCTGGTCCTTTTTCTTCCTGTGTCTTGA
>JAZBOI010000245.1:0-4219 GCA_036351095.1 Bacteroidales bacterium
GGTACAGGAGCAATCTACCTGCTCAGGTGGTTCTGGTGGAGAATAAATGCATGGACCGAGATTGCTGCTATGATAGCAGCCACAATATCGGCAGTGGTACTTGTTTTCTTTATACCCGACAGCGCAATACAATTCTGGGTTCTGGATGGCTTTACATCCAAATTGCTTGCTGCCGTGGGCATAACCACCGTTGTGTGGATAGCCACGACTTTCCTCACCGCACCTGAAAGCAAGGAAACACTCAGAAACTTCTACCTGAAAACAAGGCCGGGTGGTCCGGGCTGGAGAAAGGTAGTGGAAGAAGCCAAACAGGAAGGCGGAAATATCATTGACCTGAGGGATGAAGGACGAAAATGGGAAATGCCCTTACAGATCCTGTGTGTTTTTATCGGTGCTATTGCCATTTACAGTGCTTTATTTGCAATAGGAAGTTTCGTTTACCTTAAGCCATGGTTAGGCACACTCTTCACCGTCATTGCAGTTGCAGGAACAATATTTCTGTTTAAGGCCTTTAACAGTCTTAATGCTGATAAATAAAAACTCACCATGATATGGCACAGGGCAATGAACTTGAAAATATCTACACTAAGTTCAAGGCCGGGGGCGCTTTCCGGAAAGCTGCCTCTTTTGGCACAGGTCATATTCATGATACCTACAAAATTGAAACGGAAGGCAGTAACAGGGATTACCTGCTTCAGAGAATAAATACGCAGGTCTTCAGCGATGTAGAGGGCCTCCAGGAAAATATCTACAGGGTTAGCAGGCATATAAGGCAAAAACTGATCGATGAGGGTGAAAAGGATATTGAAAGGAAATGCCTGACACTGTATAAAACACATGATGGGAAAACATGGTATTGTGACAAAAAGGGGCATTACTGGAGAATGTTCCTGTTTATTACCGGCCACCATTCCTATGATGTAGTCAGGAATAAGATGCAGGCTTATGAAGGAGGCAGGGCAATAGGCTGCTTCCAGTACCTTCTTGCAGATCTGCCGGGACCAAGGCTGAATGAAACGATTCCTCACTTCCATGATATAGAAAAGAGACTGGAGACCTTCCATAAAGCTCTTAATGACGATGTGCTTGGCCGGAAGAAAAAAGTTGGTGACGAGATAAAATTCGTCCTGGCAAGGGAGGAAGAAATGAAGACAATACTGAGGCTGGGGCAGAAAGGTGAAATTCCTCTCAGGATAACTCATAACGATACGAAATTCAATAATATACTGCTTGACGAAAACGACCGGGCGCTTTGCCTGATAGATCTTGATACCGTTATGCCCGGTTATGTTCATTATGATTTCGGCGATTCCCTGCGTACGGCAGCCAATACAGCAGCCGAAGACGAAGAGGACCTTTCAAAAATTAAAGTCGACCTGGATATCTTCAGCTCCTTCAGCAGGGGTTACCTTGACCGGATAAAAAATATCCTTAATAGTAAAGAGATTGAATACCTGGCCCATTCACCGGCACTGATGGCCTATATTATGGGTGTGAGGTTCCTGACCGATTATATCATGGGCGACGTGTATTATAAGATCCATGATCCCGAACATAATGCCAGGAGAGCCCGTGCCCAGTTCAGGCTTATTGAAAATTTCGAGGATAATCTTGAAAAAATGAACAGTATTATTATGGATATTGTTAACTGATCCCTGATAGTAAAAAATCCCGGATATGAGATCATTTACCCTGCTCCTGTCAATTATGTTCATCCTGTTCACTTATTCATGCCGTAACAGTGAGCCTGTCGAAAAAATATTCACTGAAGCTGAAGACCCTGCCGGCATTGATATGGCTGACTGGACTTCAGTCAGTGCAGGATTAAATTCCGGATTTGGTGATACTGACACCAGGTACAGCAGAAGTGTGCCTCCCGGAGGAAAAATATTCAATGAATTATCACTCAGCGGCTGGAAAGGGGAAAAAGTGCACTGCCAGTTGCTCTTCTGGTCAGCCAGCGATGAAGGTGAGGTAAGCCTATCAGCCCTCAGTGAGCAGGGAAATGCTACCTTCCCCCTTGAAAATATCGTGATAAGGACAGTGGGCTATGTCCTGGCAGATGAATATTTGGATGGCTGCGGATCAAGGGACAATGACGCTGCGAAGGCTCATCTTGTTGCTGACCGTCTGGATAACAAAGATACCTTCACCCTGCCGGGGATGCAAACCAGGCCTGTATGGATAAGCATACCGATACCACCCGGAACACAGGCAGGAAATTATAGTTTCAGTATTGAAGCCATCAGCGCAAACGATACCCTTCGTCATAATATCAGGCTGGAGGTACAGGACAGGCTGCTCCCGCCCCCGGAAGACCGGTCCTTCCATCTTGACCTCTGGCAGAACCCCTTTGCAGTAGCCCGCTATCATGAGGTTGACCCCTGGTCTGAGGAACATATGAGGCTTCTCAGGCCACTGCTGACCATGCTTGCCGGGGCAGGTCAGAAATGTATTACGGCAAGCATAACAACAGCACCATGGGGAGGACAGACCTATGACCCTTTCGGATCAATGATTACATGGATAAAAAACTCAGAGGGATACTGGGATTATGACTACTCCGTATTTGACCAGTACGTAAGGCTTGCGTTTGAATGTGGCATAGATAAGCAGATTAATTGCTATTCCATGGTTCCCTGGGACAATAAATACAGCTGGTTTGACCAGGATTCAGGAAAATTCGTCAGCCATGTACTGCTACCCGGTTCAGATGAATATATAGATACATGGAAGCCTTTCCTGCGCGATTTCAGGGTACATCTTATGGAGATGGGCTGGTTTGATAAAACAGTTATTGCCATGGACGAAAGAGGGCTGAAGGAAATGAAGGACCTTCTGGACCTTATTAATGAAGAGGCTCCAGGCTTTGAGATTGCCCTGGCTGGACATTATTACGAAGATGTCAACAGCGATATATATGACTTCAGCTATAACTGGAATGATATATCAGATTTTGCCGCACAGCAAATACAGGAAAGGAAAGACCGTGATATGATCACTACCTATTATGTGTCCTGCAGTGTGGCTGAACCCAATACTTTTACCTTCTCACCCCCGGCAGAATCGTGCTACCTTGGATGGTTTGCTGCCGCAATGGACTTTGACGGCTTCCTGAGGTGGGCTTATAACAGCTGGCCTGAGAAGCCATTATACGACTCACGGTTCATACGATGGCCCTCCGGTGATACTTACCTGGTCTACCCGGATGCAAGGAGTTCTATTCGCTTTGAAAGGCTCATTGAAGGTATACAGGATTATGAAAAAATAAGTATCCTAAAGCAGGAGCTTGCAATGAATCCCTCAATGGAAGCTGCAGAAGCTGAAATTCGTATTAGCCGGTTCCTGTCTGCGATCGGTCCGAATTCCCTCGACAGCATTCCCGCACATGAGATAACCAGTGAAGGCAGGCAAATGCTGGAAGAGATAAGCAGGATAAAATAATCTATTCTCCCTGATATGGGTGCCGGGGCTTATTCGCCCCGGGCCTTTCAATCCCTGACCGTCCTGCCGGGCCTCTTACCTGTGCCAGTGATCCTTCATAACACTGAGGTCATGCTCCAGTATTTTGTCACCCGCAACAAGTCGCAGCCTGTAATTTCCGGGGCTTACCTTGCCCATTATGTGATCCATGCTGCCCAGCCTGGCCAGTATTTCCTGTTCGGAAAAACCATAATCCTTGTACCTTTCAACCATCCTCTTCATCTGTTCTTTCTCCCTGTCAGTTCTTTCACGCAGGATTTTGGAATAAGGCCACTGTAATTTATGGAGACCGGGTTCGCAAACGGCGTCCTGCTCATATATCACTCTCTCACCATCAAGAATCTGTATGGCAATGCTTTCTTCGGATCCGTCAGTGTAGTAATACACAGGTATACCGGGGGCTTCACTTTCACCGTTGAAATTACTGGATGAACTGTGGCTGCCGAGGCCTTCAACCCACTGGTAGCCTGTACGGGGTTTGAAGAGGATAAGGGATTCACTGTTACCAGGATCCAGCTGCGATAAAAATGATATATCTGCGATCCAGATGCTTCGCCCGTGGGTTGCAACAATAAGATCATTCTCCCTGGGATGAATTTTCAGATCCTCAACAGGGCAGTAAGGCATGTTATTTCTCAATGAATGCCAGCTATCTCCTTTATCGAAGGATACATATACCGCTTTTGTCGAACCGGCGAACAGCAGATCAGGGTTATCGGGATGTTCTCTTATGACA
>JAZBOI010000246.1:0-16897 GCA_036351095.1 Bacteroidales bacterium
ACGGACGGTAACCGCCAGGCAGGATCACTTTATGACCTTATACCTGCGGATCCCCAGAATGCCAGGCCGGCAGGTGAGTGGAACGAGGTGAAAATAATGGTTTATAAAGGGACAGTTGTGCATACCCAAAATGGTGAGAATGTAGTTGAATATCACCTGTGGACAGACCAGTGGAAGGAGATGTGTGCAAATTCAAAATTTGCCGATTGGCCTGAGTTTATCAATACCGCTGAAGAAGGATATATTGGGCTGCAGGACCACGGTGATGATGTATGGTTCAGGAATATTAAAATTAAAGAGCTCTGATTGTAAAATAGATTATCACAGGGAAATTAAAATAATTTGAGGTTGGTGTGGCCCATGATCGCACCAACCTTACTTTTTATGATGAGTGGCTTAATTGTCAGGATTGCCTTTCAGGCCAATTTCGTCCGCAACTTCCCGCATACCATTTATACAATCCTGTATCAGGTCACTTATTTCAACTCCCAGCAGTTCAGCTCCCTTTTCAATTATCGACCTGTCAACACCCGCTGCAAATCGTTTATCATTCCACTTCTTCTTTACGGATTTAACCTTCATGTCGAGCACACTTTTTGAGGGGCGTACCAGTGCTGTTGTTGTTACAAGTCCCGTTAACTCATCCATGGCATAAAGGGTTTTCTCCAGCTGGCTCACAGGCTCTACATCGGTTACAATCCCCCACCCGTGGCTCATCACTGCCCTGATATATTCTTCGGGCCAATTATTCCCCCGCAGTATCTCCTCCGTCTTTTGGCAGTGCTGGTCTGGATACATCTCGTAATCCAGATCGTGGATCAAACCTATTATTCCCCACTTATCCTCATCCTCACCGTTCTTTCTTGCCATGTACCGCATAACACCTTCAACGGCAAGGGCATGCTTGTAAAGACTTTCAGATTTGTTGTATTTTTTGAAAAGCTCAAGGGCATCATCCCGGCCCGGTACGTAATCATTCATAATTTTTTTTTGTAAAAATAATAAGACAGGAGATAAATGACAAAAGTATAAGCATTACTCCATGTTAACACAGTTGCAGTTTACAATTTACAATTTGATAATCTTGTAATAGAATCTCTTTTTACTATTGCTGATTACCAGGATATAGGTTCCCCGGGAAATTTTTCCGTGATCGAGGTAGATCTGCTCACTGCTGAAAATGGACTCTATTTTTTCATTATATACAAGAAGTCCCGACGAGTTATACAGCTTGATATCATTGGCTTCTGAATCGATATTACTGATTATCCTTATATTATCCCTTACCGGGTTAGGCGCAACAGTAAAGGATCCGTTATCAGGGTTTCCTTCATCTATATCGGTATTTATCAGGGTTAAGCTCAGTGTATCATTTATAAAGTGGTTTACCGGGGAAGTCGCAAAAACCCTTATCCGGTATACATTTATTTCAGTCATATCTATTGTTTCTGAGAAAGAGAGACTTATGGTGTCGCCCGGTTTGAAGTCGCTACTGAAAGTTTCGTTAACAGCCGGGTTGCCGTTGACAATATATGACATGGAGATCTCATAGATCGTATCCCGGCCCAGGTTGCTCAGTTCCACGGATATTGTCTCATTGCTGTAATTTTTACCCTCCACCGGTGAGCTTATTTTGTTAAGGTGAACAGCAGACTGTATGAAGGACAAGGAGGGGAAATGAACCAGGTCAATCCATGCACAATCCGATCCGTTATTTACTGATCCGTCCTTTTCGTATATCCATTGCAGGCTATGTACACCTTTATCAAGAGGTATAACAGCTTCTCTCCAGTCTATTTCTCCTGATGCGCTGATCATTACCCTGTTATTAACAAAGAAGCTTAGGGAATCCCAGTCCTTTTCCGAGGAAACCCTGTACCAGAATCTCAAAGTATCATCCTCGGCCAGGTTAAGAAGCATTGCAAGCTCTGTTTTCTCATTATGGCCAATCTGACCTGAGCGTGCTGAATACATATTGCTTACCGAGGTCTCATCGCTGATTATCCAGGGCTTTTGAGACTCATTGATCCATGGGAAAGTTATGAAATTCAGTAATTCAAAGTCCTCCGTAGTTTTCCCGGCTATTATGCTAAGGGTTTTTGTTGTTACATAGGGCAGGCACGATAATTCAACATCAAAACTGATCCTTGTCGATTCAGGAGTCCCGGCTTCTATATTTGCATACACAGGGATATTTACTATTTCTCCCGGCTTAAGAGAACCACTGGCCAGCGTTCTTTCATCGAAATCAATATAGCCTGGGATATAATTAATGCTGAGGATCCCGGAACAGGCGCTGGATCCGTTATTGGCCACCCTGAAAATCAATTGGATTCTTTCGCCTGCTTCAGGGAGGCCGTTACCATTGCCGCTGAGAGTATCATCAACCAGGCAGTTCAATATCATCAGTTCAGGAGCATGAAGACTGAAATCGGCTGTCCGCTTTACGATATTAGCGTTATAATGAAGTTCTATGTCGATGCTTGCCGTATGCAGGTCCGGAAGGCTGTCCGAGACACTGATGTCAAAGCCTTCTTTAAGAGTCTCACTGTATGCTTCTATGCTCCCAGCGTATAATGAATCATTTATTATTGTAAGGTAACCAGAGGAAGATGATATTTTCAGGTATACATTATCGGCGTCCTCCATTCCTGCGTTCTGCAGATCGATTTTAAGCGAGATGTTCTCATTATAGTCGGCTTTTCCGTTATCATTACCTGACAGATCTGTAATTACCGCATCATTAATACTGAGCCAGGCAGTGTCTGATTCTTCGAAATAAAGTGTCTTGATCAGTGGCACGGCATTTTGCCTGCTAATAACGAGCACGCACGAATCTTTCTCTGTTGATGGTATATCCAGGTAGGCTGTTCCTGAGGGAGTGGCGTGGGTGGCGTCCCAGAGTGTATCGGCATGGGATAAACCCAGGTAAGCAAAGGGAGAGGTGGATATATTCAATTTCTTCAGGGCAGGGGGTATTTTATCAGGCAGCGGGTCATCCAGAATCTCAGGATTACCAATGTAGGGAGAGATTGAGGGGTCGCCCAGGAGTACGTAGGTCTCCCAGTAATACTGTTTCCTGGGACTGGTACTTGCTGACACCCCCAGGTTACCGCCATACACTATCTGACCTGTCGTGGTGTACCAGTCCGATGGTTTCTCCCCATTGAGGTGGAAAAGCCTGTCATAGAATCCCAGCCCGGTTTCTTCATAGGAAGGATTATCAACAAAAGCTCCCGCACCTATTGACCAGTAATAATCTTCAGCCCAGTATGAGTCATTCGTGCATCCAATAAACGCCAGTGCTCCTTTGTCAACAGCTCTCACCATAGCCGAGCCTATACAGTTATTGTCATTAAATTTGGCGGTAAGGCAGGCATTGCTTATTACCAGGGGGTATCTTGAATTATTTGTCATGGCCGCGGCAAAGGTGTTATTGATACCTGTTTCAAGCCAGCTCGTTGCACTGCCATGTCCGGTGTAATTAATAAAACCAAGACCTTTGTTCATTAACACTTTCACCGAGTCATAGCGGACGTTTCGAATTGAGTCGCTCATCTCGTGTTTAAAGATATAAGACTCAGTGGGGTAGGGGTTCTCGTTAAAATATCCCGCAGCGTAACTGACATGGCCATCCATATATGAGACATAGCCTTCATCGAAGCCGGTAAAAGCCATGGCTTTCCGGTAATGGTCCACTGTATCGGCAAAGGCAAAGCTTTCATACTGAATTATTTTTCTTACCATGGCTTTAAGCTGGATTGTATCCTTTGCCGGCAGTCTTCCTGTAAACATGTCAGGGATGAAATCCCCATCTCCGTCAAACTCGGCATAGTACATATCAGTAAGGTAATTTGTGCCCTGCGATGCCGGTACATAGTTAAGGTCGCCTGCAATAAGGAGGAATGCTGGTGCGGGATTTTCCGGTGAGCTGTTATTGTAGATATAATTCAGGCTGTCCTTAATATCAAGAAAATCCCTTTCTATACCATTTTCGCCTATATACAGCTCAGTGACCCTGAATCCTTTTTTTGTTTTCCATTCAACAAGAGGCTTGAGGTGTTTTTTTAGTGCTTTGTCTGATACTATAATCATCCCGGAAGGCTCCAGGGAGAAGCCAGGTATTATATCATCTGCTTCATAATTTATGAGCCCCTTTGAGAAAAGGTCGTTAAAATAATAATCCTCCGTGCCTTTTATTTCAGTCTGCATCCCTGCCCCGGGTGAATACCTTATATGGATATTCATGGAGCAGATGATATCCACATATTTACCGGACGGGTTATATATAACGGGGTTTATTTCAATGCTGGCAATTGTCCGGCCCCTCATTTTGCCTATTCTTGTTATCGTTACGGTATCAGTTAAATAAGCATGCTTTGCATTGTAAACCGACTTATCCATGGCAAAAGGATCTTCCTGTTTCTGCATGCTTTTTGTTTGTCCGGGCTGACTCGGGTATATAAGGTTATATTCCCCGAATTCTTCCAGGCTCCTGCGGACAGTATGTACATCACTGATTATTATGCTAGCATTCCTTGCCTTTTCATAGTCAATTAACCTGGTCAGTACGGGGAGTTGAGGCTTACCCGGTTCGGCGCCGAATGAATGATCGGGCAGCCTCAGGCGGATAAAATTACCTTCGGCCCGATTGATTTTTTCAAACTCGGTGTTTGGTGAATTATATGACAGGATAAGGCCTTCATCGTTGTCTGAAACAAGCTTCAGTGTGGATGAATTCACCTTACCGTTACCTGCAGGAGGCAGAGACTGGGAAGATACTTCCTCCGTAAGTAAAATAACAGGTAAGATCAACAGAAATATATACCTGATAAATCCCAATTTACCTTTTTGAAAAATTACCTAAATTCGGTAGACAAGATACCAAATTTGTTTTACATTAAAAACAGGGGCTCATTTTCGCTTTAAATCTCCAGGTTTGTCATTTCTTTTGTGACCTCGAAGTCGTATCCCGGGTATTCGAAAATGGTGGCACGTGGTTCTGTTTCGCCTATTGAATAGCCCCAGACATCCTTATATTCATGGGGATCCTCACCCATCGATTCCATCTGGTCAACATAATGTTTAATAGGTTTGGACTCTATTATATTTACTTTGCCCATTTTATTTATTATCGGGCTGTGGGTCCTGTTGGAATCATGATCGAATTCAAGTATCCTCCTTCCCCTTCTAGTTATTCCTATAGTCCTGAATGTTAAGCTTTTTCCCACACCGGGGAGATTCATTACATTCCTGTCGGTACTGAGGAAAGGAAGATCATGTTTCTTCATTATGCCTTTCAGTTCAACCACACTGTTTTCAGCATTTTCAGGGATGCTCATTATGGAGTCCTGTTCTTCATCAGGCACACTTCCGAAGACCTTTTCTTCTGTTTGCTCCTGTATTGCCCTTTCATTGGTTGCAAAATTGTGGTAATTTTCCATGAATCCCTTTACCGAGAAGGTATAATAGGGTATTATGCCCACCTGGTTAAGTGTTCTTCTCAGTTTGGCTGCAAATCCCCTTCTTGATGAGGCTGCCGTATAAACCATCTGGTTAACCACTGTCCATCCTGCCGAATTGAGTTTTTTAATGGCCTCCTTCACTTCAGGAGTAATTTCCATGGAAGAGACGAAGTGTGTCTGTATGATAAACTGCCTGATACCGATTTTTGAGGCTTTTTCTTTAAATTCCACAAGTACATCGAGCAGTTCATCGTTGATACGGAAGGGGATATATACAGGCAGGCGTGTTCCGAGCCTGACCCTTAACATCTCCGCAAATTTTTCCCCTTCTTTCCTGTTCTTATTGTTTTCCCTTTTTTTCAGGGCCATTTTATAAACGGCATCAAGCACATCCTTCATTGATTTATCGGAGGCCATGAAGGCATCTCCGCCTGTAATGAGTATGTCCCTCAGCTGGCTGTCGTTTTCGAAATATTCCATAAGCCATGAAAGCTTATCCTTCCATGATTCACCTGGCTTAAGTTTTTCAAGATTAAAATTGAGCCTTCCTGCCTGGAAATCATACATCCTCTGGCATGAAACACAAAGCCCGCCGCATGCCCTGCCTACTGTATCAGGTATTAATATGGAAACCTCGGGGTATCTCCTGTGTATATTGTTGCTGTTTGGGAGAAGCCATCCTGCAGCATTCGGTTTGCCGGGCTGGACCTTATCTTCTTTTTCCCAGGCAATTATATTTCCAAATTCATCTATCAGTTCCTGGCTGTAGAGGACATAGTCCCTGATAGCCTGGTCAGCGTTTCTGGCAAATTCAGGGGCACTGACGTTAAGGAGGGAAAGGTAATAGGGATTGACAAAGAAAGGTATCCCTGCTTCTTTTGCCTCCTCGAGCCTGAACATTGTGTCGGTATCGAGCGAATAATCAAGCATCTCATTGAGCAGCTCGGGGTTTCTTATGGCGAACCGGAGGTGGAAGCGATAATCTTCCCACCATTCAAGAGCCAAAGCATACTTTTCTGTTTCGGATAATCCTTCAGGAAAACTATACCTGCTGCCTGATACCTGGCCTTCTTCAATATTCCTTATTATGATCCTGAGGATCCTTTCTTTGTTTTCTTTCCTGATCTTTATTATGTCTTCATCAAGGCCTGTGTAATGTCTTGCCATCCACTCCATGACTTTTTCCCGCCTGGGCTTTTCTCTCTTCTCAGATCCTGTAAACTGCCTGAACAGGTGGATCATATCATAAAAGAATTCAGGTTTTGCGCCCCCCTTTCCAAAATGGTAGGCAAGCCATATCAGTCGTAGGGGATCAGAAACCGATTTCTGGATTTTCTTGTTCAGGTTCTCAAACTCACGACCTGAATTCCTGACATAATCAAGTAGTCTTATTGCTCCAACTTCTCTCCAGCTTAATGCTTCATAAGCTTCCCTTCCCCTGATCTCGTAATTATAGTATTTCATTGCATCCCTGTGAGCTTCACCGCTGAGCCATCCGTAAACCCAGTCATATAAAGCCTGGTTTGCTACTTTTGCTGAACCTGAATTACTGATTATCTTCTTGAGCTCAGGATTCTCTTTCATTAATTGTTTCAGAAGTATGACTGATCTTGGGGGAATGTTAATCTTTTCTATTTTTTCAAGTAAATTCATATCGAAAATGCTTTTTGAATTTTTTAAGGGGTTGAAAACCAAGTAAATGTGGTTTTCGATATTGCAGTACAAAGATAACAAAAAAATGGCTTATTTCCAAGTTATTCGTAGCCCGGCACCGGCTGTTTCAGTAGCTGAAGTAGCTGTCAGGCGATTGCCGGTCTGTTTCTTCATTTGCATAATACCTGCAGCCTTTTTCTGTAAGTTCATAATCCAGAATGCCGCAGGTGATGAGGTCAGAAATAATATTTTCTGCCTTATGCAGGGGCAGCCGTGAGAGCTTTCTGAATTTGGACAGGCTTATTGAATTATTTTGCTGAAGGTAATCAAAAAGCATGCTTTCAGCTTTTCTTACCTTTATAAGGACGCCGTCTTTCCTTTTTTCCTTTTTCCACACTTTCAGGATAACCCTGTTGGCGGCAAGATTCTGATCATCTTTTCGCACATAGGCTATCCATCTGCCGGACTCGTCTTTTGAGTAAACCGGCCTGGACTCTGATTTTTCTATCCTTACTTCAAGGACTGTTTTACCTTCCCACCTGTGCTGGACTACACTGTATTTAACTGCAGGTTTACAGAAGAGGCTGGCAGCGGCATCAATCATATAGAACTCTTCCTCGCTCCTGACACCTGCTATACTTCCGTTATCACGGACCCCGATAAGCAGGCTCCCGCCACTTGTATTTGCAAAGGCGGCAAGAGACTTTGCTATTTTCCTTGAATCGGATATACAATATTTGAAGTCAAGTACTTCGCTTTCACCTTCTTCTATCTTTCTGGCCAATTCCCTCATATCCTCTTTTTTACCCTTCGCAAAATTACCTTAAATTTTGCTAAAAGGCTAAAGAGCTTACTTATAATATGCCATGGATGGAATATTTTTCTTATATTTTACGCCTTAAATAAAACCACGAATTATGAAACGGTTTTTGCAAAATTTAAGCATATGAGAAAGTACAAATTACTGCCATTTATTTTAATTCTTATACTGATTACTAACATGACTTATGCTCAGCAGACTATTGAGAATGACGTATTTGAAACTGATAATGGAAAGCTTGAACTCTGGTTTATCGGTCATGGCACCCTGATGTTCAAATACAATGAAATGATAATTCACATAGACCCGGTAAGCCGCGAAGCTGATTATTCAATGCTGCCGGATGCCGATCTTATACTGATCACACACGAGCACGGCGATCACCTTGACCCGGGTGCAATAGGGAAGATAATGAAGAACGACACCAGGATCATCTGCAATAAAGCTTCTTCGTCGGCACTTGATAATTGCGGGATTATGTCCAATGGTGATAAACTTGAACACCGGGGCATCGGCATTGAGGCTGTTCCTGCATATAATATGGTGAATGAAAGGTCTCCCGGAAAGCCCTGGCACCCCAGGGGTAATGGCAATGGATATGTCCTTGATCTGGGTGGTAAAAAGGTATATGTTGCCGGAGATACCGAGAATATACCTGAAATGAAAGAACTGGGGGATATTGATATTGCCTTCCTGCCAATGAACCTGCCATATACAATGTCACCGGAAATGGCTGCTCAAGCTGCTTTAATGATTAAGCCGGATATTCTCTATCCCTATCATTTCGGCTCAGGCAACACGGGTGAACTGGTGAAGCTGCTCGATGGAACAGGCATAGATGTGAGAATCAGAAAATTCTAGAAACAAAAGAAATAGTGCTGCGACCAGGATAACATTGCTTATGCTGACAGGAAGAGAGGAATGAGGGCATCACTGAAAATGTATTCAGGGATTATATCTTGAATAAGGTTCAAAAATTGCTGATATTAGCCGACTGTTAAATGTGCCGCGTGAATTTATTACATAACCTTTTTGAAATATGAGCTATAAAAATGTATGGAAGGGAGTGATCTTCCTCCTGGTTTTTTCTTTTTTTCAGGTGTCACTGGCATCAGGCCAGGATATTACTTTCCCTGAACTTAGCAGGTTTGAGATTGATACAGGCTATCCGGTTTACACGCCCGATAATTTGTGGGATTATATTAACGGAGGGGCTGACGCCTATAATGCTCTTGGTTTCAGAGATCTTCATATAGCTGAATACCAGAGGGGCAAGCATAGCATTAAACTTGAAATTTACCATCATGCAGGCGAGAATCTTGCATTTGGTATTTATGCAATGGAAAGGGCACCCTCATATGATTTCTTCAACCTTGGCGTACAGGCATACAGGGAGAAGGGCCTGGTACATTTCTTAAAGGGAGAATACTACGTCAAGCTCACGACCCATTCAGATAATAAAAAGGTACTTTCAGCCATTGAAGACCTGGCATATATGACAGAAAATATGCTGGAGGGGACGAGCGAATTTCCAGAAGAGCTGGCCCTGTTTCCTGCTGAAGGCAGGCAGGCAAATACAGAAATGTATATAGCTGAAAATGTTATGGGTCACGAATTCCTTAGCAATGCTTTCAGAGTGGATTATAATACCAATGGCAATCGTTTTAACATATACCTGTTTACAGATAATACTGATGCACAGAATTATGAGATGCTCAAAAAGTATCTTTCCATCTATGGCCTGTCACCCGGTGATGAGCCCGGAGAGAAATTTTATTTCGAAGATGGGTATAATGGCTTTGTTTACCTGGCCTGGGAAGAGGGTCTTGTTATATTACTGTCGGGACTGGACAGGAACCAGATGGAGCTGGCCAATGATTACATCAGTAAAATATTAAGCAGGCATGAGTAAGATACTGGATAAATCAACCGCCCAGAGGTTTACAAGCAGGTGGGGTCTTATATTAAGTGCAATGGGTGTGGCCGTGGGAACCGGCAATATCTGGCGTTTCCCCCGGATAGCAGCACAGAGTGCCGGTGAAGAGGGAGCGGGGGCTTTCCTGATAGCATGGCTCTGTTTTCTTTTCCTCTGGAGTATACCCCTGATCATTGCCGAATATGCATCCGGTCGCAAATACAGGTCGGGAGTTGTCGGGGTTTTCGTCAAAGGGATGGGTAAGAAGTTTGCCTGGCTGGGTTCCTTTGTGGCCCTGGTGCCACTTTTTATCACCTTTTTTTACACCGTTGTGGTGGGCTGGTGTATTTATTATTTTGTTTATATGCTCTTTAATCCCCTGCCGGAGAATTTTGAATCGGCAATGACTATATGGGAATCATACCAGGGGAGCATCTGGCCACTTTTAACACATATGCTGGCGATTGGTTTTGGTGCGCTGGCCATATGGAAAGGTATTTCTTCCATTGAAAAAGTAAACAAAGTGCTTATTCCATCGCTCCTCCTTATAGTTATCTTCTGTGTTATAAGGGCCATTACCCTGCCCGGTTCAGGTGAAGGGCTGGCATACCTGTTCAAACCGCAGTGGTCGCAGCTTGGTGAACCCAGGATATGGCTTGATGCACTTACACAGAATGCATGGGATACAGGGGCAGGATGGGGTTTATTCCTTACCTATGCGGCCTATATGAAAAAAGAACATGGAGCAGTGGGAAATGCTTTCCTTACCGGGATAGGAAATAATACTGTATCCATACTTTCAGGTATAATGATATTCGGGACTGTTTTTGCTGTTCTCAAGCATGAAATGGGAATGAGCAGCCCTGAGGTAATGGAAATAATGAAAACAAGCGGACCAGCATCAACAGGACTGACATTTATCTGGATGCCCCAGCTGTTTGAGAAAATGTTCGGAGGAGGTATTCTTTCCATATTGTTTTTCCTTGGGCTCACCTTCGCTGGATTTTCCTCCCTTATAGCACAGCTGGAATTGCCTACCAGGGTTCTGGTAGATACAGGGATGAATCGTCACAGGTCAATAATAGTTATAAGCATACTGGTTTTTCTCTTTGGTATACCATCAGCCCGGAACCTGAACTTCCTGAGTAACCAGGATTTTGTGTGGGGTGTGGCCCTGATGATATCTGGTGCACTCATTGCCTTCCTTGTAATCAGGCAGGGTACACAAAAAGTGAGAATTGAAATAAACCAGACGGCAAGCGACAGGAAAATAGGAAAGTGGTGGGTATTTATAATGAATTATTTCATACCCATTGCGGCTATTGTACTCCTTGTCTGGTGGCTTTCCCAGTCATTTATCCCCGGCGAATGGTACAATCCCTTCACGCCCTTCTCTTTTATGTCGTGTATATTCCAGTGGAGCGTGGTATTGCTGCTACTTTTAATCTTTAACAAAAGGATAGCCAGGCTATTCTATTGATTAAGCATTTTACCACCTTTTGCGGCATTTATACATAAATGTTAATTAAGCCTGTTTATTAACAATAGCCGGTGCAGCATAATTTTTTCTGACCGGTCTTTGTTATGGTTTAAGATAATTAGGATAAGAGGGGCAGGGGGTATAAAAAGAGAATGTTCATGTCAGGTTCTGGTGTTATCATGAACAGGGGTGGGTCCGGCTCAGGCTGGATCCACCCTGCTTTTTTTATGCTCAATAACCAGTACAATGCCCCTGCCTGCTTCCAGGGGTATTCTTTCCCATGGATTGAAGCTTTGCTCTTCCTGGAAATCTCTTATGTAGGGTGCCCGGAACACAACGTTATTTCTGTTTATCCCCAGCTTTTGCCAGTCAACATTGAGCCATAGATCCTTGTCTTCTTCATACCAGCTGGCAATAGCCACCATTGTAACACTGTCTTTCCGGTATACTGATGCCGGTGCATGCCGGTAGCCTGTTGTTATGGGGCAGTTTTCGGACCAGTAGCCGATATAATCCGATCCCTTAATACCGAATTCATCAAAAAGTTCCCATACATTAGCCGGATCACCTGACCATGGTGCCCTCGAGGTCATCCCGTAAACAAGTCCCTTATACTGGTTGCCTCCGTCCTGTAACATTTCACCCATAAGGCCAAAAGGAATGCCCGACATTTCTACAAGCCAGAAATCGGGTGGACGCCCAGGGTTAAAATATTCGCCAAACCATAGACGGTCGACATAGGGAAAATGTTCCATGTACAGGTTGGCACTGTTGGTATAGCCATCGCGTGCATTATACTGGTTAGCCGAGTGCAGGTCAATCAGGGCACTGTCCCTGTTCCTGTCAAGAACTTTCCTGAGTCGTTTCATTGTTGTGCGGTCAAAGGCAATATCATCGAGATAAAGACCGTCAATCTCCATTTTTTCAGCCAGCCAGTTCACGCCTTCGATATAATAATTATGCCAGCGCGACATACCCGAGTTTACTATAGCTGCATCCTTATATTCAGGGACGAACCAGGCTGCGATATAATCATCGACCAGGTGCTCCTGCAGCCAGTTGAAGCCACCACCGGGGCCGGGACTAAATATTTCATGGCCCAGGCTGCGGATGGCAAACAGTTCGGGAGCCCTGTTGGAAAGTTCCCTTATGGTGTTGTATATCTTTACTCTCATTCCCATTGAATGAGCCCTGTCAATGTAATTCTTCATTTTCTCCTGTTCGAGGAAAGGATAATTGATCCATGGGTTGATTTCTGTTGCATGATGGACATTTATCACATTGGCTCCATAGGCCTTTATACTGTCAGGATCATCATAGCGGTGGTAGAACCTGGTATTCCATTGTTTATCAGTGTCGATGAGCTTAAAAGGAGTGAAAAGCAGGTTCAGGGTAAATACAATCTCATCTCCTTCCTTCATCTGCCTGCTGCCACTGTAGCATTTTATGTCCGCTGTATTCTCTCCCGAACTAACATTTATTCCTCCCTTACCCCCGTTATACCATCCTTCGGGCATCTTTAGCGGTTTTTCCCTGTAGAAGTTGGTATTTAAAGGTCTTTCATAATTATCATCCCTCAAAGTAAATTGCAGACCTCCGTTAACATTACCTGTCCATGCTCCTTCCTGGTGCTTCATGCGGTCCCATTTCCAGCTAAGGTAATATGGTCTCAGTCCACCCGGTAAACCCAGACCCATAAAGTAAGGGGCGAATTTTTTACGGATCTGCACAGACAGTCTTATATCAGAAATTGCCAGGTCCTCCATTGCCTTTATGACGATACGTATCTGTGAGAAACCGTCCGCCTCCAGGGAACCCTCGGTTTGCATTTCAGCAGATGAACTTATACTTTTTGTTTTCCAGGTATATTTAGCCGGTCCCAGCCTGTCAAAGACGGGTTCTTCATTTACAAAATATATCCTTGAGCCGTTAGCCCTGTATATTTCCAGCGTCATGGGTGAGGCCAGTACATTCTCTGGAACATCAACCAGGGCTGTGTTAGAAGGATTAAAATATGTAAGGTACCTCGAGGGCAGGCCACAGGTGCCTATATCAACCTGGCGTCCCAGTATTTTCAGGGACCTGTTTTCATTCTCAACTTCAATTAAAGGAGCAGTGAGCTCATTATCCATGGCCAGTGTTGAGTTAAGCCACCTCATGCGGCTCATCAGGTAAGGATCATCGTCACCATGATTCGTGATTATATCATTCAGTATCTTAATGTTCAATTTCAAAGTCTCAGGTGCATGTCCCGCAGGCTTAATATACATGCTCCCGGTAATTCTGCCGGCTTCCGCTTTATCAGGGACCATGAAGCCAAACCACAGGGCCTGGACACTGTTTTCCCCGACATTTATTTTCTTGCTGATAGCTTTGCCATCCCATCCAATGCCCCCTGTATTGAAAGAGGCAATGCTGTCATGATGTACAACAATCCTGTTGCCGCCGGCCTTAAGGTCTGAGAAAGATATTTCTATATCATTGATCTCCTTTTCAATACAATACAGCCCAAGCTGGAAAGTAAAATATTCCCCTTTCCTGGCTTCTCCTTCAATATCACCGAAGGCCCTGTCATCGATCCATTTAAGTGGGATATGATCCTGCATGCGTATTGAATGTTTCCTGTCCTCGGGGAAGAGCAGGTAAGTTTTCCCGGGATACCTTTCGAGAAGCGAGCTGATCTCCTCTTCTGTGGCAATAATTTCCATGGGGAAAAATGAATTAAAATCATTTCTTGCCTGTATAGCTGTCACCTGCGCCACCGGAAGTGCTTCCAGGGATGCTGAATCATTTAAGTTATGAAGGTCAATCCAGGCATTATCGGCTGTCTGCCCGGGCTCCGGGTATATGACGGTCGGATAATTACTGCGTCCTTCCATCCTGGCGGGGAGGTAGTACAGGAAATATTCACCGGGACCGTAAACAGGTTCAAAAACAAAGCGGCCCTTTTCATTATCAGACGACATGCAGATTTTGTTGTTTATCACTTTCTCCGGATCGCCACCGGTTAATATTACGGCTTTTTTCCATGGCTCCTTATCTCTCCTTCTCCATGGAATTTCAACAAAAACCGCATCAGCATCTGTTTTATTCTGTATCACTATCCTGTGGTAACCCAGTGAATCAGCGTCCCATTCGTCTGTTGAATATTCAATTTTTTCATTTTGCCCCGTGCATCCGGTCATAAGAAGTATAAAAGCACTGGCAAGCACAAAGAGCATTGAAATTATTTTATGTCCTGAATGCATTTCAGTTATTTTATTTACATTATATCCTGTTCAGAATTTGCCAGCTCGATCAGCGATAAAAGCATCAGTTGGGCCATATCTTCCATAATCTCAGGAGTAATAATATCAACATTATCCCAGGGTATATGGTAATATGATCTTGCACCAAAGGTTGAAAAGCTCAGCGAGGGCACCCCCGCACTCATGAATATTGCCGCATCCAGTCTTGGACGTCCTAGGTTGGAGAATGAACCAGTCCTGATTTCACGGTGGATGTACTTACTGTTGGCCTCTTCAAAAGGAGCGGAGAGTTTCGGAAAATCCCTGCCTGCCGTAATATTTATTTTGTCGCCAACACCCACACCATCCATATTGAGCAGCACCGTACTGTTTAAAGGCATAAGTGGATTGTCAATATATGTCCGTGACCCTACCAGGGCCTGCTCCTCAGCACCGAAAGAAAGGAAAATAAGCGTTCTTTTCAGCTCTATATCATGGTCATTAAGTGCTTTTGCCACAGCCATCATCACGGCAACAGCCGAAGCATTGTCGTTTGCACCGGGAATGATTTCATAACATTTCCCAAGGTGATCGAGGTGGGCCCCGATAATTATGGCTTCCTTACTTAATTCAGGGTCAGTACCTTTCTTTATTCCAATAATGTTTGCTCCCCTGCCATCGGGATAATGTGTTGTACTCATCCTGATGGTGACCTCTTTGCCGGTCTCAAAAGACTGTGGTTTGAGTTCCTTCCTTATTTTTTCAACAGTTTCGGCATGTTGCTTACCCGTACCACTGAAAACATCCCTCACAACCGAGTCCCCCACATGCACATAAATAAAATTCTCATCATAGGAGTTGTTCGGATTGCTTATCGGACCGTAATTGTATATCATTCCCACAGCACCGTGTTCAACAGCATTTTTCAATTTGTACTGGTGAAAGCTGTACTTGCGCCATGGCATGAACTTCTCAGCTCCATCAGCCGGTGAAACGGGTGCTTCACTTTCTATGAGTATTATTTTCCCCTTAACATCTGTTCCGCTGTAGTCGTCATAATTAAGTTCAGGTGCTGTGATACCGTAACCGGCATACACAACTTCGGCACTGGCAGTTCCGCTGGCCGATGTTGATCCCGGCATGTACTCTGTTATATATTCATAGTGTTTTAATACATGGCCTTTTTTCCCGGTGGGTAGTTCAATTGACAGGGCACAGTCAGGATGAATGACAGTATAGGGGATATCGAAATACTGGAACCAGGTGTTATTATCTCCTCCGGGCTCGAGTCCGCAGTCTTCGAAGAATGAAGCAAGCCAGCCGGCACATTCCATGTATTCATCCGTTCCTGTCAGCCGGCCTTCAAACCGGTCATCACACTGTAGCCTGACATATTCCATAAGGTCATGGCTGGAGATGGAGTGCATGGCAGCAAGTGTCCTTGTGTCAGCCTGCTCCTGGGCAGGGGAGGTGATGAAAATGAATAATGAAAACAGTGAAAGGGAAAGGAATTTCATATCTTAGCTTTTAGGTTAATTACTAAGCTAATATACAAAATATAACTATGAGACCTTCAATGCAGGTCCTCCATATTATGTCGATATTTTCGCGGGACTTATTTTGCCAGGAGATCTGCCAGCTGCTTTTCCAGTTTTGCAAATTCAGCCTCCGTATAACCAATGGTCTGTACGGCAATAAGACCATCCCGCCCTATGATTACATTCCTTGGTATTGACTGGGTGGCATACTTGCTGAATATTTCCCGCCCTTCATCAGGGGCAAAAGGCAGGCGGAGTCCGGTACTGGATGCATAGTCTTTCATCTCCTCCATGCTGTGTTCCCGTCCGAGAACCACCAGCACAAAATCAGGATTATCTCTGTACTTATCCATAACGTTTTTCTCAAGAACCGGTAATTCCTTTTTACATGGGGGACACCAGGTGGCAAAAAAATTGATCCATATTACCTTGCCTTTAAGTTCACCGCTGTCAATAATCGTTCCGTCAACCGTGGTGGCCCTGAAGGCAGGGGCTTCCTGGCCGACCCTGGTGAGTGTGCTTTCATCGTTCTGGGCACCGGCAGTGCTTGCCAGGATCACTAATGAGATCAGAGAGAATAGTATTTTTTTCATGCTTCCTTATTGTTTTTCGCAATAATACTAAATATTCATATTGCCAGGTGGAAAAGAGATAAATGTCATGCCGGAAAGTTGAAAAATTTGATAGCGTTGAAGAAGTTTATGAAGTTGATAAAGTTGAAGAAGTTTATAAAGTTGATTAAGTTTATGATGTTTATTGAGTTGATGTGATTTATGAGCTTTTATTATTAAAACATAAA
>JAZBOI010000247.1:0-7679 GCA_036351095.1 Bacteroidales bacterium
CGGCTGGGTCTTTAATTTCGGAGCATCCCATACCCTGGAGTTCTGTTTTAGCTCATTTGCCGTGGCCGAATTTGCCAGGGCACTGGGCAAAACAGCAGATTATGAACAGCTTATGAAGCAGGCCAATGCCTATAAACTACTGTTTGACCCGGAAACGAAATTCATAAGGCCCAGAAACCTGGACGGTTCCTTTATTGATAATTTCGATCCTATGGAGCCATGGAGGGGATTCCAGGAGGGTAACGCTTTCCAGTATACCTGGTATGTGCCCCACGACCCTGCAGGAATAATTGAACTTGTTGGCCATGAGCTTTTCAATGACAGGCTCGAGACTATGTTCACCGAAGCCCGTAAGAGCGTCTTTGGCGGGGGGGAAGAGATAGACAGCTTCTCCGGGCTTGAGAAACTTTATAATCACGGTAATCAACCCTGCCTGCATAATGCCTGGCTTTTTAATTACTCGGGTAAGCCATGGCTCACACAAAAATGGGTAAGACATATTTGTGATGAATTCTATGGCACGGAACCCCTGCATGGCTATGGTTATGGCCAGGATGAGGACCAGGGACAACTGGGAGCCTGGTTCGTGATGGCCGCGATGGGCTTATTCGATGTATCAGGTCACGCTTTCAGCGAACCTGTCTTCCAGGTGGGCAGCCCCCTCTTTGATAAGATCACCATCAAACTGAGCTCCGGGTTTTATCCTGGTAATGACCTGGTAATAAAGACAGTAAACAATGAGCCCGGGAATATATATATACAGGATATAAAATTCAACGATGAAAGCCTGGATAAATTCTGGATAAAACGAAACCGGGTTGTCAGGGGAGGTGAACTGCTTATTGAGCTGGGGGATAAGCCTGTAATTGATGACCGGAGACATAATTTTCCCCCGTCAATGAGCAATAAAATACGTTAAAAAATATGAAAAAAGTTGATTTATATCAATGAAAACTACCATAAAGATCAGTTCTAACCATGTAAATGTATCTGCTGGTAGGCCTATGCTCTGATGTTAAGATACGATATATTTACCGAGTTAATTATATCTGATAAAATTTTACAATAATAAACACAACATGAGTAGAAAGACGATAAAGGCTGTAACAAATATTACTTTTTCGTGTATTATTTTAGCCATAATAGGCTTAACGGCATGTGAAAAGTATAGTTATGATCCACCCGTTTATGTGCCGCCTGATACAAGCCAGCCCTATGATACTGTTTACTACGGTACAGATGTGGCTCCGCTTTTCCCAAAATATAACTGCACGGGCTGCCATGGCGGGGCTATTTCGCCTGATCTGAGGGAAGCGGAATCATACGAGGAGCTTACCGATGGAGGATACATAAATCTGGATGATCCACCACAAAGCATTGTGATAGTAAAGATCGATGATCCGGGGCACGGTGCAACCTTTAATAACAAGGACAGAACAACACTACTCGACTGGATATACCAGGGGGCAGAGGATAACTAACAAAATCTAAAACATAAAACGGAAAATATGAAAAAAATACTCTCATTATTACTGATTGCCTTTCTGGCAATTCCACTTTTAGCCCAGGATGAAGAAGAGGATTATCCTGTGATGTGGACCTTTGAGACCAGTATCCTTGCAGATAACCAGACCGTGATGACCCCGTATAAGGGGATGTTGGAATTCCAGATTCATCACCGCTTTGGCCTTGTTACTGACGGACATTCATCACTTTTCGGTATTTACTCTCCTTCCAATATCAGGCTCGGCCTCAATTATGGTATAACAGACAGGATTATGATTGGAGGAGGTGCCACAAAGGATTTGAGTCTCTGGGACCTGCAGGGTAAATATGCAATTCTTCAGCAAACAGAATCAGGCCGTGTACCAGTGTCCCTGACCTATTACGGTAATATGGCGGTTGAGGCGAGGGATGATGAAAATTTCGGACCTCCCGAGAATTTCAAGTTTATACACAAGCTTTCTTATTTTCACCAGTTGATAGTGGCGAGGAAATTTTCTGAAAAATTTTCACTCCAGCTGGCACCCACATTTATTTACCTCAATGCAGTTGAAACAGGTTATAATAATGCTAATTTTGGTCTGCATGCAGGTGGTAAATTTACTTTTGTACCATCCCACTCAATAATTTTTGAGTATGATTACCTATTCACACCCCCTGATGTAGATCCTGATGGTGATGGCACGAATAATTTCGAAAGGACAAAACCTCAGTTTGCAATAGGATGGGAAAAAGGAACCCCCACTCATGCATTCCACCTCTTCTTCGCCAATTATAAAGGGATACTCGGCCAGAGAAATTTCGTGTACAACAAGAATGATTTCTGGGAGGGTGAATTCCTTGTTGGCATGAATGTAACGGTGAGATTCTAAAAAACTGAAATATGAAGTTAGCCATAGCACTACTTGCATCATTTCTTTCTGTTATGCTTTTAACAGAAAACAAAGGCCCGGTATTGCAGGATCCGCAGGATGATTTCCAGGTACAAAAGGGTATTGAAAACAACCTGTTCGCTGAGGATAATGAAAAATGCCTCGAGTGTCACGGAGAACCTTATTTCCAACTCACGGATACTGCAACGGGTGAAACCCAGAACAGACTGATGTGTGATGACTATTTTGTTGACAGGGATGAGTTTTACCAGTCAAACCACTGGAGCTTTGCATGTACTGATTGTCATTCGTATGATTTTGAGATATTCCCCCATCCCACTTCAACGAGATTGGAGGAACCCTATCATTGTAACGACTGTCACGGGTATGACGAGCAGTATGCACATTATCAATTTGAGGAAATTCAGACCGAGTATGAAGAAAGTATTCATGCTGAAATAGAGGATTTTTCCTGCTGGAAATGTCACGACCCCCACAGTTACGAGATTAATGTCAGAAATTCTACAAACCTTGAAAAGACAATATTATATGATAATAATATATGTCTTGATTGTCATGCCAATTTTGATAATTTTCAGCTTCTCACTGACAGGGAGGAGATAGTTATCGTGGATAGCCATGACTGGCTACCCAACCAATCAGCACATTTTACAAGCGTGAGGTGCATAGAATGCCACACCGAGATAAATGACAGCATCCTTGTCGCCCATAAATTGCTGCCGGCAGACAAGGCCGTGCAAAGATGTACAGAATGCCATTCATCCGATTCAAGATTGCTGGCTACCCTGTATAAGTTCCAGAGTCAGGAGTTCAGATCAGACGTGGGATTTTTAAACGGGGTTATTTTCAATCAGTCGTATGTAATTGGTGCTAACCGAAATGTGATTCTGAATATACTCAGCTTTATCATTTTCGGTGGAATTATTCTTGTACTTTTAGTTCATATATTTTTCAGAATAATTAATAGAAGTTAATAAATGGCAAGAAAACTATATCTATACCCGGCTTGGATCAGATTATGGCATCTGCTGAATGCACTGTTGTTCCTGATTTTAATATTTACAGGGATCAGCATGCAGTTTGCAGGATCTGACAGGACTATTTCACTTATACGTTTCGACCAGGCAGTTGCCTGGCATAATGTATCAGCTATAATCCTCACCTTCAACTATGTTGTCTTCGTTCTTGGCAATATTTTCAGTTCAAACAGCAGGCATTACAGGATAAAAAAGGAAAATTTCTGGTCAGACCTGTTGGCACAGTTCAAGTTTTATGCCTTCGGGATGTTTAAAAAGGAGAAGCATCCCTTCCCTGTAAGCTACGAGCAAAAATTCAATCCACTGCAGAAGATATCATATGTTCTGGCAATGTACGTGGGTATGCCACTGATAATAATAACAGGAATCGGACTTTTCTTCCCTGAGATACTTATACGCCAGTTTTTCGGTGTAAGCGGTTTGCTGATCACCGATATCCTTCATATTATAGTAGGCTTTATACTTTCCATTTTCCTGGTAATACATATTTATACCTGCACTTTGGGAGATAAACCAACAACACTTTTCAAGAGTATGATCAATGGCTATCATGAGGAACATGATTAGTAACTAATATCTGTTTTATGGGTAATAAGAAGAAGTCAGATCCATCCAGGCGAAAATTCCTGAGGAATATTGGTGCAGGAGTAGGTATTATTTCTCTTGGTGGAGCAAGTGCAATAGCCGGTAATAAAATAATCGGATCGGGGGGCGAGAAAGTCAAAGTCCTTACAGCTGAAGGCAAAGTTCTCGAAGTGGACAGGGATGCTTTAAAAGAGGTCAAAATAGAGACCCGGGAGAAGAGAGAGAGTGCCCGTGAGGGCCTGCCGAACAGAAAATTTATTATGGTCATTGATCTGGCTAAATGCGCCAATGCACGAAAATGTATAGAGGCGTGCCAGGAAGGCCATATGCTGCCAAAGGACCATGAATGGATAAAACTGTATTCAATCCAGGACGCTGAACATACTGCACCTTACTGGTTACCACGCCCCTGTTTTCATTGTGATAACCCCCTGTGCGTAAGCGTATGTCCTGTTGGAGCCACTTACAAGAGAGATGACGGTATTGTGCTTGTCGACAGTAAGCGTTGCATCGGCTGTAAATTCTGTATGACCGGCTGTCCCTATTCAGCCCGCTCATTCCACTGGAAAGATCCTGAAGCTGAAGTAGCGGAAGATCATGTTTACGACCCGGAGCTTAATACTCCACCGGTTGAAGGAACGGTAGGGAAATGTGTATTTTGTGCCGATAAACTAAGGAATGATGAACTCCCCAGATGTGTACAGGCATGTCCTATGGGTGCTATCTATTTTGGAGACCTGGTGGAGGATGCAATAACCAACGGGGTTGAAACTCTTCGTTTTTCTGAAACAATGGAGCAAAAGCACGGTTACAGGTATATGGAAGAACTGGGGACACACCCGAGCGTTTATTACCTGCCTCCTGTTAACCGCCTGTTTGACTATGAAAGTGGTATGGAAGGCCTTGATGAACAGAACAGGGAGAGGTATAAGAATACAGGTCCAAGAGATGCAAAAAAATAATAAGTACTTTTCATAATGGAGATAGCGAAAAAAACCCTTATCCAGGAACTTACTCCTGAAATAACTTCGACATCAAAGAAATGGTATTTTTTATTTGGTGTATTTGTAATTATATGGGCAGTAGGCATATACGGCCTTGTTCAGCAAATTGACAAAGGCCATATAGTAACAGGCATGAGGGATAATGTGGTATGGGGAGTTTATATTGTAAACTTTATCTTTTTCATGGGGCTCAGCTATGCCGGCGCATTGATATCCGGCGTATTGCACCTCTTCAAATCACCATGGAGAGCACCAGTGATAAGATTGGCCGAGCTTATCACAGTGATATCACTCTGCATAGGTCCTTTCTTTATCTTCTTTTGTATAGGCAGGCTGGACCGCCTACCCTTCCTTTTCGCATTTCCCAGGATACAATCCCCTATTACGTGGGACGTGATTGCCATTGTGACTGACCTGGTGGGCTGCTTCATATTTTTATACCTCTCATTTATAGAAGATTTTGCCATACTGAGGGATACTGATGACATAAGAGTAAAGCCATGGAAGAAGAAACTGTATAGTATACTGGCTATAGGTTATGAGGGAACAGCAAAACAATACCGGTTATTATCACGTGCCAAGAATGTTATGGCCGCAATGATCATTGCCATTGCTATAATAGTATATTCTGTACTGGCCTGGATATTTGGAGTAACTCTCCAGCCCGGCTGGCACAGTACAATATTCGGTCCCTATTTTGTTATTGCTGCAGTTTTCTCAGGTACGGGCCTGCTCATAATCCTTATGCAACTGTTCAGGAAAATTTACAAGCTCGAGAAGTACATAACAAAAAAGCACTTCGTGAATGTAGGCTACCTCCTGCTGATAATAGCCGCATTCTATGGCTATTTTACCTTCAGTGATTACCTTACAAAATGGTATGGATCGGTAAAAATGGATAAGATATTAATAGACAAGCTTTTTGAAGATTATTACCTGATGTTCATTATCGCTAACTACCTTGGTATCCTGATTCCTCTTATTATCGTTGGTTTTCCGAAGTTCAGGACAATAAGAAATATTGTTATTGCAGCGGTAATAGCACTTGTGGGCCTTTGGTTTAACCGTTACATTATAGTAGTTCCGACACTTGAAACTCCTTTCCTCCCGATCCAGGATTACAGGATGGACTTCATAAAATATTCACCCACATGGGTTGAGTGGGCCCTTACGGCAGCTGGAGTGGCAGTATTCGGTATTTTTATGATGCTGGTCTCAAAAATTGCCCCGCTGGTTTCAATCTCAGAAATGGAGGCTTCGAATCCGGAAGAAGGATCTTAAAAACAGATAAAATGAAAAAGGGAATACATTATATATGCATTTTTACTGTATTTATCGGGCTCAACACCGGTCTGTTCCAGGCAAATGCCCAGGATACTCAGGAAGATGAAGTATTAAGCCCTTATATTGAGTTCAAGTATGTTAAGAACACACTTGGGCAGAGGACCCTCAATGCCAAAATATTCCTGGCAACGGAGCTGGGAATAGTCCCCATTGAAGGACTCCCGGTTAAGTTCTTTACAAACTATGAGGAACCTGAATTACTTGGAGAAGTAACTACCGATAGCAAAGGGATAGCAGGCTATACTATACCCGGCGAAATGATTTTGCCTTTGGACGAGGATAATTACTGGTGGTTTTACGCAGAATTTGAAGGTGACGACACTTATGAAATGACAATGGAAGAGATTACCGTAATGGATGTCGATCTCAGTATGTCACTTATGGAAGAAGATAGCGAAAAGAAAATATTCCTCGAAGCTTTTATTATGGAAGATGATGAGAAAGTGCCGGTAGATGGTGAAGATATTTTTATATTTGTACCGAGAATGTTCAGCCTTTTACCAGTGGCAGAGGGTTATTTTATCGATGGAAAGGCCGAGGTTGAATTTCCTGATGATGTTCCGGGAGATGAAGAGGGCAGGCTTACTGTTATAGCACGTTTTAATGATCACTGGCAATTCGGGAACGTTGAACAAAGGGCTGATACGGATTGGGGCGTACCTTCCTCGCATGAGGTTGCTGAATCGCACAGGGCACTGTGGACGCAGATAGCGCCCCGCTGGATGATAATTACTCTTACAATCTTGCTGACAGGCGTATGGGCCCACTATCTCTTCGCTATCATCAGCATGGTAAGGGTAAAAAAAGCAGGAAAGAAAACAAAATAAATTTTTTTGCATGATAATTGTATAACTAATATTGAATTAAAAACAAACTGTTATGAAAACACTAAGAATTTTTACAATCGGACTTTTACTGGCAGGTTTAGGATTCGGCCTGGTATCCATGACTCCGCAGAGGCAGAAAATGCCTGAGCCATGGGAAGTGCCTGACAAGTACAAGAATATGGAAAATCCGGTGGAAGCCAATGCTGAGAGTATTAAAAAAGGTGAGGCGCTCTATAAGAGACACTGTGCGTCATGTCATGGAAAAGAAGGCCTGGGTGACGGCGTTAAAGCCAGGGCTCTTAAGACCTTCTCAGGTGACTTCTCCGGCGATCTCTACCAGGACCAGACAGATGGGGAACATTTCTACAAAACCAAATTCGGCCGCGGTGAGATGCCGGCCTATGAAAATAAGATACCCGATGAGGATATCTGGCATATGGTTAACTATATGCGTACTTTCAAGGCAGAATAATAAGAACGTCTTTA
>JAZBOI010000248.1:0-2412 GCA_036351095.1 Bacteroidales bacterium
TGCCCATTGCATACAGCATAGGGATAAGTGCCATGCTCACCATGCTTGTAGGCATTATGCCTTTACCTGCTTTCACTACACTGGCCCAGAGGATGTCTACAGGTCTGCAGAGTTTTCCACTCCTGGCTATACCCTTTTTCATCCTGGCCGGACAGTTAATGAACCAGGGAGGCATTGCGCACAGGCTGATAGAATTTGCCAAGGTTCTTGTTGGCCCCCTACCCGGTGGTCTTGCCTTTGTGAATATTATGGCCAACATGCTGTTTGGTGCTATTTCGGGCTCAGCAGCAGCTTCAGCCAGTGCCATTGGAACGATTATGACTCCGAAAATGAGAGAAGAGGGTTATGACCCATCTTTTGCGGCTGCCGTAAATATTAGCTCCTCCTCCACCGGGCTGACCATTCCTCCCAGTAATATTCTCATAGTATATTCCCTGGCCAGCGGGGGACTGTCCGTTGCAGCTCTTTTTCTTGCAGGTTACATACCAGGCATACTTACCGGTTTGTTTCTGATGGCAATTGCAGCAACTATGGCTTACAGGAAAAATTACCCGGCAGGTAGCAGGGTCGGTTTTAAAAGGGGTATAATAATATTCCTGGACGCGATACCCAGCCTGCTTCTACTGGTAATTGTCATAGGGGGAATCACCAGTGGAATTTTCACTGCTACTGAAGCTTCTGCCGTGGCAGTATTGTACACGCTCATACTTGGGTCCCTATACCGCGAGATAAAGATCAAGGATCTGCCCTCCCTTGTCCTCAGGGCGGTTCAGACAAGTTCAATCGTACTTTTTCTCGTTGCCACGTCAATAGGGCTTTCATGGGTTATGTCCTATGAAAATATCCCGCAGGAAGTAAGTCATGCCCTGCTGGGACTTTCATCAAATAAATTTGTTATACTCCTGATCATAAACATTATACTGCTTATCGTAGGCACTTTCATGGACATGACCCCTGCCGTTCTGATTTTCACTCCCATTTTCCTTCCTATAGTGACCGGACCGGAAATAGGGCTTGACCCGATTCATTTCGGTATTATAATGGTATTAAACCTCTGTGTAGGACTAACAACACCACCTGTAGGTTCCCTCCTGTTTATTGGATGCTCCGTTGCCGACATAGGGATTGAGAAAGTCATCAAGCCCCTCATCCCGATGTTTATAGCAATGATAGTTGTATTATTACTGGTTACTTACCTTCCTGACCTCAGCCTCCTGTTACCCCGTATTCTGGGCAAGTTATGATCATGGACAGTATTGATCAATAAATTTAATTACTAAATTGCATTCCTTTATTAATTATGTAGTGGTTCATTAATCGAACAACCAGGCGAAAATATTGCGGTAAAATGAGTAAACAATGGTACGAAACACTCTTTGAGAACTACGGCAAACAATACGATAACGAGAGTTTCACAAAGGGCACGAACGGTGAATGCGACTTTATTGAGAAGGAGTTGGATTACAACAAGGATCTAAGGATCCTGGATGTTGGTTGCGGTACCGGCAGGCATGCAATTGAACTTACAAAAAGAGGATACAGTGTTACAGGCATTGACCTCTCGGCCTCCCAGCTTAAGAGAGCCAGGGAAAAAGCTGAAAGCAACGGGTTAAAGATTGATTTCCGTGAACTTGATGCAAGAAATCTGCCTTTTATCGAGGAATTTGATGTTGCAATAATGCTTTGTGAGGGTGGCTTCCCATTGATGGAAACCGATGAGATGAATTATGAAATACTTGAGAGCGTCACAAAATCTCTTAAAGCAAAAGCTAAATTTATCTTTACCACACTCAACGGATTATTTCCCCTGTATCATTCAGTTGAAGAATTTTGTGATTCCACGACTGAAGAGAATAATGCTACCTACAGGAGTAATACATTCGATTTAATGACTTTCAGGGACCACAATATAACTGAATTTGAGGATGATGAGGGCAATAAAAAGACCCTCGAAGCGAATGAAAGGTATTACGTACCCAGCGAAATTAGCTGGTTGCTGAAGTCGCTCGGATACATCCGGATTGATATATTCGGAGCCCGGCTGGGGGCTTTTTCGAGGAATGACAAACTGACCACAGAGGATTTTGAGATGCTTGTGATAGCCGAGAAATAAATCACTGGCTGAAATTGTATTACGGGACCCCATGGTACTAATAAAGAGACAGTTAATTTGATAATGCCATTAGATATTGATAATGAATTTTAACCGCTAAAATAAAACCTGATTGAACACAGGTTTAACAAAAACAAAAGATAATGAAAGCACTCGTAGTTTATTATTCAAACAAAGGCAGTAATAAATACCTTGCCGAAAAAATTTCTGAGCGACTGTCATGTGATATTGAAGAGATACGCCCCAGGCTGGACGTGTTCACGCTTTTCCTTATGAACATCCATATGGGCATCAAGCCA